>JAHDCG010000029.1:0-2536 GCA_020629965.1 Saprospiraceae bacterium
AAAAGCCGTATGCAAATTTAGAAATGATTCTAAATTTGCATACGGCTTTTAATTTTTCCACGCCGGACAACGGTCAACCGACAACCGGCAACCGGTAACTAAACTAACTTCTTGAGTATCAAATTCCACAACTTATCATAAGGAATAATCTCCAACTCGTTAATCATGCCTCGGTAGTTGAACGGCGTTTCGATGAGGCGGTTGTAGTACTTTTCGGTGTTGCTGAGGCTATCGACCTGGTAGTCGGCTTTGGCAAGTTGTTGCAGCAGGCGAATGAACTGTACCGCACGGTAAAATTCTTCTTTTTTGAGTTGCCGGTTTGCGTAGCTTTTAAGTCGCTCGATGCGCTCGGAGGCTTGATTGTAGGCGTTTTTGTCGAGTAAAAATAAAATCTGACCGACGACCATGTGTACCGTGTAGATGCGTTGGTCTTTGGGGTACAGCAACGGATTGTTGAGGAAGCGCGAGACGCGGAAAACCTTTTTGCGCTGCGCCAACAACACGGGATTTTCCTTGCCTTCCGTCTCGACGATGTAGTTGATATAGACGTCGAAAATTTTCCATTTTTCGCGGACGGCGGTGCTGAGTCGCTTAAATTTCGAGTGACCCGTCGCGCGGTTGTAAATGGCGAGGGCGTTGATGTGGTTGCCGGTGTGCAGTGCCAAGAGGAAATAATATTCCATGAAACTGAACCACAATTCGGTGCCTTCGGGGAAGGAAGTCAGCGATTTCTCGGCGTTGGCTTTTCCGTTTTTCCAGTCCTGCATGTGCAGGTAAGCCGCCATTTTTTTCAGTTGAAAAGTCGCCGCTTTATCGTCTTGATAGTACAGCGGATTTTCTTCGATGTATTTTTCGGCGCGGTTGCAGACCTCGACCATGGCTTCGTAGTCGTGCAACATTTCGTAGCGAAACGACCACACAAGATACATGTTATAAATGACAATCGGTGAGTCGTAAATTTCGGACAGACCGACCAAAGCATCGCAATAAGTGTCGATTTTTTCACGCAGATTAACGTTTTTACTCGGCGGTTGGTAGTAGTTCATCGTTACGCGCTGATACAGTTCTTCGGAGCGAATTTCGGCATCGAGTACGTTCGCAAATTGCTTGATGTGCGCATCGTATTGCTCAAAATCCTTTTCGTTTTCGGTCTCGGCGGCGTGGCGGCGCAGGATGCGGGAGCAGTTGACAATGACATCGGCAAAGCGAAATTTCAGAGCCGTTGTCAGGATTTGCCTTGCCAGCGTATTAGCGGTGAAAGCGGCGTCGTTGGCGAGCAAAATTTTCACCAAAGTCCAATCTTTGTTACATGAAAAATAAGCGCGGTCGTAGCCCGAGGCGGAGGGTAAATTAACGTCGAGAAAAAACAGCGTATTCAGCAGGCGCTTGCGAAAGCGGGATTTCAACTGACGATATTTATCATCCGTCGGGCTGGTGCCGTAGAGGAAAGAAGCGGCATCCCGGTCGTTTTTAAATTTGCCGACCATCAGCGCCTCGTAAAACTCGTTGAACTTCGAGTTTTTGTGCTTCAGGGTGTGGTCATCAAAAATCTCGATTTTCCGCACCTTTTTCTTCGTCACTATCCTGCTGATTTCAATTAAATTTTTCATCAGATAATTATTGTTGTTTAGTCGTTCAGGCGTTTAACTTTTCCGTGCAGCTAAACGACTGAACGACTAAACTCTTAAACTTTTTAAAACAGACTTGCATTCCGGGGCACTCTCCCCTCTTCTTATACTTCTCTCTCCTATCGCTTGTTTCAATTTTATGTCACAAATTAAGGTCATAAAATTACAACAACTAAGCCAAAAAGTAAAATTTGACTGTCACAAAATAAGGGAATAATTTACAAAGGAGAGGAATTTGGAAAATGAATCACACAAAAAAGGCGGGAAAAGGCTTTGCTTTACTTGAAATGTGGTAAAAAGCCGGCAATCCGAGGCAAGATTGACAACGAATTGACGTAGAAATCAGATCTTGAAATTTGTGACGTAAAATCAGGAATTGTGATACGGCTCACCTTTGATAATCGTACAGGCGCGGTAAATTTGTTCCGTAAAAAACAAACGTATCATTTGGTGCGAAAAAGTCATGTCGCTGAGTGCCAATTTGCTGTTTGCCCTTTGATACATTGCTTCCGAAAAACCGAACGCCCCGCCGACCACAAAAACTATTCGCCGGTGCGACATCATCAACTGCTTTTCCAAAAATGCCGCAAATTTTTCCGAAGTATAGCTTTTGCCGCGCTCATCCAAAAGCACCACAAAATCACCGCTTTCTATTTTCTTCAAAAACAGCTCGCCCTCTTTCTCTTTCAGTTGTGCCGCCGATAAATTGCGCGCATTCTTGACGTCGGGAATAATCACGCTTTGGTAAGACAGATAATGCTGCAAACGCTTTTCGTAAATTTTAATACCCGTGGTGAGGTAAGGAAAGGATGTTTTGCCGATGGCGAGAAAGATTGTTTTCATTGTTTTTTTTCGGTGGACGGTGGACGGCACTGAACATCGGTTATAATTTAAGAATATCTCATTTT
>JAHDCG010000029.1:2636-18379 GCA_020629965.1 Saprospiraceae bacterium
CGGTGGACGGTGGACGGCACTGAACATCGGTTATAATTTAAGAATATCTCATTTTGCAGGAAGGCATAGTCTCGGGCAGCCGTCCACCGTCCACCCTTCCACCGTCCACCGTCTATAAATCATCCAAAATATCATCAGAACCTCGGTACTCGTATTGCTTTTTATAATAAAAAATCAAATACACCAACGCCGCCGCCGGAATGCTCATTATCATCAGCGACACCATATAAGGCACCGCAATACCGAGCGGACTGAACGAACCGTAGTACAGCAAATTGACCGCAAAAGCCAACATAAACGGATGGATAAACGAGATAATCACGCCCGCGTGAAAATTGCCGAGCAGCGTATTATTCCCCGTTTTCGACACATAACGATACATCGCAAATGCCAAAAACAGACCCGCCGCACCCGTATTCAGCAGCCAATAGACCTGCTGCGTAAACTCCGCCGAAATCATCCGCGCCGCCTCGCTGCTGTACCTGCGCTGCAAAAGCGCAAGCACCGTCAGCAACACGGAATATATCAGCCCGTGGTAGTGAATATTCTTGGTGCGCAGCAGTTCAATCATCGGACATAGCGGGTATCGAGTGCGAAATTTTCGGGATATTTCGGATGTATGGTTCGGTAAAAATCAATCATCAATTTCAGGTCTTCTTCCTTATTACCCGTCGGGTGCAGCACCGTCGAACTCACCCCTGCCCTTTTCAATTTATAATCCAAATAACCGAAAGTAATCGGCACCTGCGCACCGAGTGCGGTATAGTAAAAGCCCGTTTTCCATTTATCGTTGCGGTCGCGCGTTCCCTCCGGTGTCACGACGACGGCAATGCGTTCATTTTTTTGAAAAAACTCAATCATTTGCTCCACGTAGCTTTTGCCGCCGCGCTCCTTGCTGCTCGCTCTGCGGTTGATGCCGAGACCGCCTAAGGGCTTGACAATCAGTCCGAAAGGAAACCTTGTCCAGTCGTCCTTTATTGTAAATCTAACGGGTATATCCAACACAAAAAACGCCAGCCGCATAAAATACGCATCCCAATTCGTGGTGTGCGGCGCCGCGAGCATCACGCAATATTGCGCCTCGGGCGGCACATTTTTGTCCACCGTCCAACCGTGTAATTTCATGATAAAACGCGCAATGCTTTTCATAAATTTGAGTTTTAATAATTGAACGCAGAGACGCGGAGACGCAGAGTTTTTTTTGCTTTTCTACTTTCCACTCTCAACTCTTCGCTCTCTACTCTCCGCTCCTAAAACGCAAAGTAAACAAAAAAGTCCGACAATATTTTCAGCGAAAATTCGCTGATAGTTTGTAGCTTTGAGGAATGAAAGAATACGATTTAGCCGTTTATCTCGCGCCCACCGCATATTTGAATTTTAATGCGCCCGAAATCTTGGATTTTACCGCAAATGCCATCGGAGACGCAACGACACCGACTGCGAAAGCCGTGCGTCTGTATTACGCCGTGCGCGACGGTTGGCGATATAATCCGTACCGCATCAGTCTGCGGCGGGCGGATTGGCAGGCAACCGAGATTTTTAAAAAACCGGACGGTCATTGTCAGGATAAATCCATTCTGTTGGCGACCTGCGCACGGGCGGCGGGCATTCCTTCGCGTTTGCATTTGGCAAAAGTCAAAAACCACATCGCGGTCGAGCAGTTGACCGAAAAATTCGGCACCAACGAACTCACGCCGCACGGCTACACCGAGTTGTATCTCGACGGAAAATGGGTAAAAGCCACGCCCGCTTTTAATCGACAACTTTGTGAAAGACTGAACGTTTCTCCCTTGGATTTCGACGGAAAAACCGACTCTTTTTTTCAGGAATACGATAAATCCGGCGGCATTTTTATGGAATATTTGGAAGATTACGGCACTTTTGCGGATGTTCCTTTAGATTTTATGATTGATATTATGCGCACGAATTATCCGAAATTTGCGCACTTGGCAACTTCGGAAACGGTGATTGATTTTTCTTAAAAAAGGTCAAATTAGTTTGAGTCGTTCGAGTAGTTTGATTTGTTAAAGTCGTAATTGAAAGAAGAAGTCGAAAGGTCAAGCAATAAAATTTAAAATCAAGAACAACGCCCCCGTCAACCGTCAACCAACATTTATGGCAAATAAAACAATGTGGACCGGCTCCGCACAATATTTATGCGACCCCGAACTGGCGCAGGCATTTCACATGGCGCGGGTACTCGGGATGCCGTTGCTCATCGAGGGCGAACCCGGCACGGGCAAGACCGAACTGCCGTTGCAATTTGCGGCGGATTTAGGTCTGAACATGCACGTCTATCCCGTCGGCTCGAAAAGTACGGTGGAGCAGTTTGTCGCAAAATTCGACCACGTAAAGTATCTGCGCGACAGTCAGGTAGAAGTGCTGAATGCGCAACGCGAAGAACGCGGTCTTGACGGACTCAGCACCTCGGGACGCAGCACGGAAAACCTCGATGATTACGTGCTGTTGGGGCCTGCGGCAAAGGCGTACAGTGAGAAAAACTCGGTGCTGTTAATTGACGAAATTGACAAAGCACCGCGTGAATTTCCGAACGATTTGCTTTACGCTTTGAGTCACCGTAAGTTTGTCTTGCCCGAGTCGGGTCGCGTCATCACCGCTACCGAAGACGAAATGCCCGCCATCGTCATCACTTCCAATCGGGAGCAGGAATTACCGACTGCTTTCAAAGGTCGTTGCATTTATCACTACATCAGTTTTCCGGAGGCGCAGACGATGCACGAAATTGTGCGCCGTCATTTTCCTGATGCGGATGATGAATTGGTCGATAAAGCGATTAACCTGTTTTATCAACTGCGCCGCGCCGGCATGGAACGCGCACCGAGCACCCGTGAACTGCTGAATTGGCTGAAATATTTGCAGACTTTTAAAAAGAACGTCGCCCTCGACCGCATCGTGAAGCGACACGGTTTGGGGGTTTTGGTGAAAACGGAGAAGGATTTATTGAAGGCGCAGCGGTTTTTGAATTGAGACGGTGGACGGTTATTGACGGTGGACGGTTTTACGGTGGACGGTGGACGGGGGGCTACTTGCTGTTTTTCCCGATTTTTGCAACTCATGAAATTCTGTCTGTTTTTTTTCAGTCAGCGTTCCGCGAACAAAATCAAGTAAAACTTTAATGTATAATGACCACAAATTTAATGAACTAACAGTGCCGCCCCCGCCCACCGTCCACCTTTCACCGTCAACCGTAAAAAAACAGTACCGCCCCCGTCCACCGTCCACCTTTCACCGTCAACCGTACAAACCATGTTCGACTCTCTTCCCCACCACTTCCGCGCCCACAAACTCAACGCAGACGTCCGCACGTTGCTCTTGCTGCGGCGCGCGCTGGAAAAGGGTTTGGTCAACACCATCGGCGATATGTATGTGCTGCTGAAGGGTTTGATTGCTAAAGATGTCAAAGATTTCGGGCCGTTTGCGGTGGCATTTTATGATTATTTTTTATCAATAGAAATTGAAAAAGGCGAAACCTTAGAGTCGGCGGTGTTGCGCTCCGAGTCTTTTAAAGATTGGATGGAAAAATATCTTTTGGAAGAAGAATTTATCGACGAAAAACCCTCGCCCGGTGAGTTGGTCGATAAGTTTTTAAACGAGGTGCATTTGACGAGTTTCGACATCAAAAAAATACTGGACGGACAGGAAATTTTTAACAAGGACAATCCCGATTTAGACGATACGCCGGGTGAAAACGACCCGGAAAGCGACACCCGCCGGCTGTTGGAAAAAGCGGCGGATTATCAAGGCATCAGCGTCGAAGAATTGCTGGAGCGGATGCGCAAAATCGCCGATAAACAGCGCGATGCACACAGCGGCGGCTCGCATTGGATTGGCATGGGCGGCATCTCGCCTTACGGTCACGGCGGTGCGGCATACGGCGGCATTCGCGTGGGCGGTAAGGGCGGTGGCAAAAATGCACGGGCGGTTATCAACGACCCGCAATTTTACCCCGTCGATACCAAAGTGCCGCTGACGGACAATAATATCGACGTGGCTTTGGCAGGTTTGAAAGGCATCGAAGAAGAAGAAGCCGACCGCTATCTCGACATTCCCGGCACCATAAAAACGGGACTGAAACGCGGCGGTATTTTTCTGCCGGAAGAAAAGGAAAAAATCACGCAAAAGCTCCAGGTCGCCCTCCTGATTGACAACGGCGGCTGGTCGATGTCACCTTATATACGCACCGTAACGACGCTGTTCAGTAAGATGGACAAACGCTTTGCGCACGACATGAAGACCTATTATTTTCACAACACCATCTACGGCGGCGTTTACACCGACGAGCGCAGGACGCAATTTGAAAACATCGAAAAATTTTGCTCACTGCACAAAAACTACTCGGTCTTCGTCATCGGCGACGCGGATATGGCGAGCTACGAACTAAGCGCGGGCAGTGTGCGCGATTGGCAAAAAATCACGGAACGCTTCGACCGTATCGCCTGGCTCAACCCGATGCGCGAGGCCTATTGGCAAAGCAGCGACACCGTCCCGAGCTTCCGCCGCCTGATGGAAATGTACCCGCTGACCCCGCAGGGCATTATCGACGCGGTGCTGGATATGAACCGGAAGCGGCGGTTTTATAAATTATGATGTACGAATTACGATTTACGATTTAAGATTTACGGAAATCTGCATTTCTCGGTACTGCTTGTTGTTACAAACGGGTGATTTCTCTTTTTTTTTACGTTTTAAGCGTGGTACACGAAATCAAAGGTTGTTTCCTTGCCGTCTCTCCCCTCTCTCCTCTTCGCTCTCTCCTCAAAAAAAAAGGAACTTTTTTTGATTAAAATTTGTAAGTATAAAAAGAAGATTATACTTTTGCAGCCGCTAAAAACGGCAAGCCGCTGAGGGGTATTATTACGCTTCGGCAAGTTTCAAAGGAGGAATGGCAGAGCTGGTTTAATGCACCGGTCTTGAAAACCGACGTACCTTAACGGGTACCGGGGGTTCGAATCCCTCTTCCTCCGCTGTTTAAACGGAACATCATTTATTTGGTGTTCCGTTTTTTTTGTTTTATGAATTTCGTCCTAACCCGGCATTCCGTTCCTTCGGAACTGCATACCGGGCTGAAGTGCCCCATGCCGTCGGCATTAACGAGACTACCGCGCACAGAGCCGCCGGGCAACCATCAACTACCAACCAACAACTATCAACCAACAACTATCAACCGAATTTGAAAAATTCTACCTACCTTCGCCAAAAATTTATTTATGAAAAAATTGTACTTCGTTTTGGTTCTTTTTGTCGGTGGCATTTTCTGCTCTTGCTTGGAAAATAATCAACGCGGCACCGACATTCGGCAGGAAACGGATGCGCTGAATGAGACGGAAAAAGACGATGTGCATAAGGTCTCGCAAGACGTAACCGTGCCGCCGAAAAAGCGAGAGGGTTTTAAGGATGATTACGAGAATCAAAATCGGGTGATTTGGCAGAAACCCGAAATGGTGGTCGAAATGCTCGGCGATCTGACGGGTAAAACGGTAGCGGATATCGGCGCAGGCACGGGGCATTTCGCGCTTCGCTTGGCAAAAAAAGCGGATAAGGTGATTGCCGTTGACATCGACAAAAAGTTTACGGAGTACATCGACAGCGTGAAGGTTTTTGAACTGCCCGACCGTTATCAGGAGCGATTGACGACGCGGCTTTCTACGGAAAATAATCCGAATTTGCAGCCCGCAGAGGTCGATATTGCCGTTATTGTCAACACCTATATGTACGTCGGCAACCGCGTGGAATGGTTGAAAAAAATTATCGCCGGATTGAAACCGGGCGGTGAAATTATCATCATTGACTTTAAGAAAAAACGCACACCCGTCGGACCGCCGTCGCTGTATCGGGTGCCGCTGTACGAGGCGGAGGAGGAAATGAGCCGCGCGGGATTGGTTAATATCGAAACCAATGATGCCGTTTTGGATTATCAATACATTATTATAGGGCAGAAGAAATAGCAATAATTCAAATTCTTTGAGTCAAAATTCATTTTCAGGAAGCGTACGGCATGATATCATGCTGCACTCTTTTTCGTTTTCAAAAAAAATGAAAAGTATTCTGTATTTAAAAGTCAGTTAAGGACTCAAACAGAATGCCCCCCGTCCACCGTCCGCCCTCCACCGTCCGTCCCTCCAAATCCTTGGTGTAAAACATACAATATCACCGAAAAACAATTATCTTTGCCGCAGTTTTCACCAAAGGAAATCAGAAAAAACATGACTAACAACACTTTTGAGAATTTCAAAATACCCTACAAGGTTAATCCGAAATTCAAGACTTCCGCCGCTTACTTTTGTATGGAATTCGGCATCGACCAAGCCATGAAAATCTTTTCGGGCGGATTGGGATTTTTAGCCGGTTCGCATATGCGCAGTGCCTACGAATTGAAGCAAAACATGGTCGGTATCGGCATCTTATGGAAGTACGGTTACTACGATCAGACGCGCAAAGCCAACCGCGAAATGGACTCTCTTTTCATGGAGCGTCACTATAACTTTCTGCAGGATACGGGGATTATTTTTGAAATAAAAATTCACGACCACCCCGTTAAAGTAAAGGCAATGTACCTTGCACCCGAGGTTTTCAATACCTGTCCGATGTTTTTCCTGACGACGGATATTCCCGAAAACGACTACCTCGCGCGCACTATTTGTAACCGTCTTTATGACAATAATGCGGAGACGAAAATCGCGCAGTGCATTCTGTTGGGCATGGGCGGCGTTAAATTGTTGGAAGCTCTGAACCACACGCCGGATGCTTATCATTTTAACGAAGCACACGCATTGCCGGCGGCTTTTCACTTGTACAAGCAAACGGGAAGTGTCGAAGCCGTGCGCGAAAAAGTCGTCTTCACCACACACACTCCCGTCGAGGCCGGCAACGAAAAGCACGACATTCATTTATTGGAAAAAATGAGCTTTTTCGGGGATTTGGAATTGGAAACCGTGCGCGAAATTACAGGTATGCGAGACGGTATTTTCAACCACACTTTAGCGGCTTTGCGTTTGGCAAAAATCGCGAACGGGGTCTCGAAAATCCACGGAGAGGTCGCGCGCGATATGTGGTCGGGCTACGATAATATTTGCGAAATTACCCATATCACCAATTCGCAAAATCACACCTACTGGCACGACCCGGCACTCGACGCCGCCCTGAAAGGTAAGAAAACCAAGGCTTATCTTGCTCGTAAAGCAGAGCTGAAAGAGGAGGCATTCAAAGAAGTTGCCGACCAAACGGGCAAGATTTTCGACCCGTCGGTGCTGACTTTAGTCTGGGCGCGTCGCTTTGCGCAGTATAAGCGTCCGCATTTGATTACGCAGGATTTGGAACGTTTTGAAAGACTGCTTGCCAACGAAAAATATCCGATCCAAATTATTTGGGCGGGCAAACCCTATCCGCAGGACTACGGCGCTATCGAAATTTGGAATATGCTTGCGCATTTGACCAAAAAATATCCGAACACGGCAATTTTGACGGGCTACGAATTGGCATTATCAAAAACCATCAAAGCGGGTTCGGATGTGTGGTTGAATAACCCGCGTATTCCGCGCGAAGCTTCCGGCACGTCGGGCATGACGGCGGCGATGCTCGGCTCGGTCAATCTTTCGACCACCGACGGATGGGTTCCGGAATTTTGCAAACAAGGCAAAAACTGTTGGATGATTCCGAAAGCGGATTTAACGCAACCACAGGACGTACAGGATGCCTTCGACCGTGATAATTTGCTGGATATTTTGGAAAATGAAATCCTGCCGACCTACTACGGTAAGCCGAAAGATTGGTTAAAAATCGCACAGGCTTCGATGCGCGAGGTAACGCCTCAATTCGACTCTAATCGCATGGCAGCGGATTATTACACGACGCTGTACGACGTAAAAAAAAACGTTGAAGTGACGGCTTAGGCGTTTTTCGATAAAATAAGAAGCCGAGTTGCATTGATTTGCAACTCGGCTTTTTTAATGTCACATTCGTTTTGCTTTTTCATATTTTTGTCAAAAAAAAATACCGAATTTATTCTGCCGGCTTTAAAACTCTCATTTCGAGTCTTTACACACGCACTTTAAACAGACCCAATCTTTCGGTAACAAATGTCACAGATAAAAAGAAATCTTTTTGTTAATTTTGTATTTCTACAATAAACCGATTATATTTACAATTGCGTAATTGTTATCAAGTGATGTCTTACAAAACCGGCATCAATCTATCCCGTCTCTGTTCTGATACTATTTTATTTTAATTATTGCCCGACGATTTCAAGTAAACACAAACAAATAACCGAATGCGGACTCGACGCACCTTTTTCGGCTGTGTCGCCGGCTTCGGAAACACAAAAACTTACTTATGTTATCTGTAACCTTGAGACTTTACCTATGTCTCGGCATCAATCTGTTATGCCTATCGACTTCAGTTGCTCAAACTTCTGCTGAATGTTATGAAAATATGCACAAAGCAAATTTTGAATTTAATAACAGCAACGATATTCTTTTTGTACTACGTGAACCGGTCAGCGTGCCGGAAGATTTTGAATTTGAAAAAGCTGTCTTGGTCGATTATAAAAATCAAGCCTACGACACCGAGGGCTGTTATGATGCTGCGCGAGAC
Source organism: Saprospiraceae bacterium (assembly GCA_020629965.1). GTDB lineage: Bacteria > Bacteroidota > Bacteroidia > Chitinophagales > Saprospiraceae > JAHDCG01. Next base: position 11,247 of record JAHDCG010000029.1, read on the forward strand.
GAAATTCACGTAAAAGTGAATGATAAAGTCAAAACCGTTTTTCCGCAAAAAGTTAAAGCCGTTAAAATCGGGGAAATGATTTTTGTTCCCCTGGAAACAGTCAATGAAGGCACCGAAAATATCGGCTATTTTCAAATTATCAGCAGCGGAAAAATCAGTCTGCTCAAAAGATACGTCGGGCAAGACTCGAAGATGCGCAAAGAATTTTACACGGAAAAAGCGGGAGAATTAAGCAAATTATCGACTAAAAAATCAGCGGTCTTATCCTGTCTCGACCGTCCGGAGATAAAAAAGTTTGTAAAAACCAACAAACCCGACCTTAAAACCGAGGCAGGTTTAAAAGCTGTTTTCGACCGCTATAACGAGTTGTAAATCAAATTATTACTAAGATAATGACCGTCGAAAAATCTCATTTGCTTCCGAGTGAATGAGATTTTTTTTGTCAATCACCGGGTTTTTTCTTCATTTCAAATGCCCGTATGCAACTTTAGTTTTATGTTTGCCTTTATACTAAAGTCAACTCCTAAAACACGTCATCAAAACCGTTTTTCCTTGCCGCAAAACTTAGTCATCATACCGACCTACAACGAGCGCGAAAACATTGTTAATATGATACGCACCGTTTTCGCGCTGCCTTTGCCCTTCCATATTTTGGTAGTCGATGACGGCTCGCCGGACGGCACGGCGGCACTTGTGAAGGGCTTGCAGAATGAATTTGCGGGTCGGTTGCACCTCAAAGAGAGACAGGGAAAATTGGGATTGGGTACGGCTTACATCGCGGGTTTTAAATGGGGGCTGGAGCGCGGTTATGATTACATTTTTGAAATGGACTGCGATTTTTCCCATAATCCGCAAGACTTGGTGCGCCTGCAAAAAGCCCTCAGCGAAGACGGGGCGGACATTGCCGTCGGCTCGCGCTACATGAAAGGCGGTAAGGTTGAAAATTGGCCCGCCGACCGCATTGCGCTGTCGTTCGGCGCGTCCTTATATACACGCCTGATTACGTTTATGCCGGTCAAAGACCCGACGGCGGGTTTTGTCGGCTATCGCCGTAAAGTATTGGAAACCATCGACCTCGACGGCATTCGCTTTATCGGTTATGCTTTTCAGATTGAAATGAAATTCGCGGGGCGACAGCTCGGGTTTAAAATTAAAGAAATTCCGATTACTTTTACCGACCGCGTCGAGGGTACTTCAAAAATGTCGAAGGGTATTATCACCGAAGCTATTTTGGGCGTGATAAAAATGCGCCTGCGCGGACTGCGCGGAGACTACCGCAGGACGGCGGCCGACTCGGTGACCTCCTAAACTAATCCGCAAATTCCGTAATTTCTTCCCACCGCAACTGCTTGGTAACGGAAAGCAGATACTCTTCAAAATTCTTCAGCGCAGCGGGCGCATCATATATATGTACGATGCGCTTTTCTCTTTCTCCGTCGGTGATACTGACCACCGTTGACGGATAGTCCTCCAAAAATTCGCCGCGCGTCGGGTACATATTTTGCATTTCGTACAGCCCCGCCGCCTCGGCGCGTTGTACTATTTCTTCCATTACTTTGCCGGTTATTCTTGCTTCGTAGCTGCCGATGTTGTCGGTGTGCGCATAGCCCCGGCGGGTCACGTATTGATTTTCGGAAAATTTCAATTCAAAAACCGGGCATTTCCCGTAGCAGGGCGTGGTTTTCAGCGTGATGACCGTGCGTTTTACGTTTTCCAAAATCGGCTCGGTTTGCACATTTACGGTTTCCGGCGGCGCATTTTGCAGCGTATCGACAATAATGCGGGTCGGTTGACGGTCGTAGCGGGCTTCCACACTTTCCAAAGTCGTGCGCGAGCAGCCGAATGCACAAAAAAGTAAGAAAATCGAGAAAAGCTGCGGAGGGTTCATATTTAGGAATTTTCGGTAAAAAATCGGCAAAGTCAATGCGGACAAAGGTATGGAAAAGAGAGCCTGAATGTTCACTAAATTAACACAAAAAAAAGTCGAAAAAAATTGAATAAATTTTATATCGGGGTATTTGTTATGACAACGAAATTCAATTTTCGGGCAAAAATTTAAAAATAACAAAAAATAAATATTTAGGCATTATTCCGAATAATATTTTTCAACAAAGCTAATATTGATGTTAATTCAAAATTAAATTCCGTTAAAAAGGTTGCCGCGTAAGTTTTTTACCCATACCTTTGCACCGTCAAACAGACTGACAGACCCGACATATAAATTTTCTAATCCGACAAAATCTTTCTTCAAAAACCCGGAAAGTTGTCCCTTTTAACTGACTGTAAAAATGAATTTTAATACCCTGAACAAAGTACTCCTGCTTTTACCTTTTTTCTGCCTTACTTTTTTAAATGTACAGGCTCAAAGTGTAAAAGATACCGACGCGAAAAAAGTTCGTTCCGTCGCTCGATTTAACGCCGGCGACATCGAAATTAAAGCCGGTATCGGACTGTTGCCGACCTTCGTTAATCAAGACAGCCGCGTGTTGACTTTGCCCGTACAGGTGACCGCAGGCTACCGTCTTTCTCCGATTTTCAGCGTAGCGGCTTACGGCGGTTACACCTCCGTGATGAGTGCCGTTAAAGAAAACCGCGACGGTTCTTCTTACCAAGCTCAAAACGATTTTTTAATCGTCGGTTTGCGCGCACAGGCACACGTCATTCGCTTCGACAACCTCGACATTTACGGCGGATTTATGTTGGCGTACAACTCGCCGCGCATCACCCGCACCCAAATCACGGAGCGCAATCCGGAACACAGCAGCGCGATTGATGAATTGGGTTTAAACCCGACGCCGTACAATCCGAACCCGAAAAACAATAACGTAATCGCAGCCGGCTACATCGGCGGTGCCTATTATTTTACCGAAAATGTTTCGGTATTCGGCGAGGTCGGTTACGGTATCTCACTTGCGACTTTCGGCTTAGGCTACAAGTTTTAATTAAAAGGCTAAACACCGCCCGACTCCTTTGATAAACACCACAAAAACCCGTTAACTGCCTTTTTATAGCTGCAAAAACCAAAAATATTGATGATAGTTTAGAGAAGTAATTTGAGCGAGACTCTTTGTGTAATGCAGAGAGTCTCTTTTTTTTTGAGCAGCGAGATATGATGTACGAATTACGATGTACGATGTACGATTGCTTTGGATAAGAGGGATGCTTTGAATTGCGGTTTCTGCTCCTCAAAGTTTGTTGTCCTGTGTGGACATGTATGTTAAAATCCGTCCCTCTTCTCTTTCACATCAGAATTTACGACAACAGACTCTAAGAATAAGCAATCGCCAACCAAGGTATTCCTTTGCCTTAAAGAAATCGTACTTCGTACTTCGTAAATCGTACATCGCCCTCCCCTCCCATCAAAAAAAAATCAAAAAAATTTCACTTTTCCGAAAAAATCAAAAATCACCACCTAACTCCCTGACTTTCAAACTACTTGTACATACATTTATTTTAAAATCCGATACCCTTTTGACCTTTCCCGAAAAAAATAAATCGGCACGAGGTTTGCAATTCTCAACTTATGCGTGCACATTTGCACCGTAATCAAAATTAAACATTTGCTTTCAATGAAAAATTTCCAATCACATACACTGCAAAATAACACGATGATGTGTTGCTGCTGTTGTTGTTGTCAAATGACCCCCGGTCACGGAAATTTCTGATGCCTTGCAGTAAAAAATAACTTTTTGCCGCTCCGCAAAAAAGCCTTTCCGATGTTGACTTTCGGAAAGGCTTTTTTTATAGGCTAAAATATTAAATTTAATTTTATTCTAAATTTTCAGTTTCATTTTCAACTGATTATCAATAATTTAAAATGAAAAACTTATCACAAAAAAATAAACCGCTCGCCGCTGCGCCAACTATGTGTTGCTGCTGTTGCTGCTGCTGTTGTCCGCCGACAACCCGGTTTTCCTTTGTAAGTGACTGACTTTTTCTGCCGTAAATTATCGTTTACGAAAAAAAGCCCGCCGAGGAAAATTGACTTTTCCCGGCGGGCTTTTTTTGTTTTTGTTAAACCGCCGGGAAGCGAAATAAGTGCAAGGCACTTTGAAAGTGCCCCGCACTCAAAGCCGCAGCAGATAGCAGTCTAACGTCTAAAATCTAATATCTAAAGTCTAAAAAAAATGAGTAGCAACCCGAATTCAGAAAGCATCACCCAAACGCTGTACCCCGGCATTTCGCCCGCAGCGGCTGCCGATATTGCGGAGCTGAAAACCCGTATCAAGGGTTTTCAAACCGGCACCGAAGACGAAGAACGTTTCAAACATTATCGCCTGACGCGCGGCGTTTACGGGCAGCGACAGTTCGGCGTACACATGTTTCGCACCAAAATTCCTTACGGAAAACTGACCGCCGACCAACTCATTCGCCTTGCCGACACCTCCGAAAAATATACGCCCGGCAATCTGCACATCACGACCCGGCAGAATATTCAGTTTCACTACGTGAAACTCACCGACAGCCCGAAGGTGTGGGAAGCCCTCGCCGACGCCGGCGTAACTGCCCGCGAGGCCTGCGGCAATACCGTCCGCAACATCACCGCCTCGGCGACGGCGGGCATCGACCCCGCAGAGCCTTTCGACGTGTCGCCTTATGTGCAGGCGATGTTTGAATACTTTCTGCGCAATCCGATTTGTCAGGAAATGGGACGTAAGATTAAAATTGCTTTTTCAAGTTCCGAAGACGACTCCGCATTCACTTACTTCCACGATTTCGGTTTTATTCCGCGTTTAAAAATCGAGAACGGCGAGACCCTGCGCGGTTTTAAATTGGTCATCGCCGGCGGACTCGGGGCGGTTGGTCAGGTAGCACAAACGGTTTCCGAGTTTATTCCCGAAGAAGAAATTATTCCGTTCACCGAAGCGGCTATCCGCGTATTCGACCGCTACGGCGAGCGAGAAAAACGGATGAAGGCCCGCATGAAATTTTTGTTGAAAAAACTCGGCAAAGAAGAATTTTTGCGCTTAGTCGCCGCCGAACGTAAAGCAGTCCGGCAACAGACGGTTTGGGTCAAGCACGCGGATTTTACGCAGCCCCGACCGGCGGAATACAAATTCGCGCCCGCCAATACGCCCGTCGATGCGGCGGCTTACGTACTGTGGCGCAGCACGAATGTCTTTGAGCAGAAGCAGGAAAATTGGTTTGCCGTCAACGTACTCATTCCGCTCGGAGACATCGACGCCGACCGCGCCCGCCGCCTTGCCGCCCTCGTCAAAGAGTACGCCGCCGACGATATTCGCTTGACTATCGGACAGGGTTTGGTTTTGAAATTTATCAGAGAAGAACACTTACCGCACATTTTTAATGAGTTGACGGCATTGGGTTTTGCGCTGCCCGGAGCAAACTCAACCGCTGACATTACCTCCTGCCCCGGCACCGACACCTGCGCCCTCGGCGTAACCAACAGCACGGGTTTGGCTACCAAACTCTCGGAAGTCGTGCGCGACGAATATCCCGCTTTAGTGGGCGACACGGGCATCAAAATCAAAATCAGCGGCTGCATGAACGGCTGTGGTCAGCACACGGCGGCAAATATCGGCTTTCACGGCAGCAGCATCAAAAAGGGGGCGCTCGTGCTGCCCGCCATGCAGGTTGTCCTCGGCGGCGGTGTAGATACGGACGGGCAGGGATTTATCGCCGAAAAAGTCATCAAACTGCCGACCAAACGCATTCCCGCAGCCCTGCGTCTTTTGCTCGACGACTACGCCGCCAACGCCGAAGAAAACGAATATTTCAACGCTTTTTATTACCGACTCGGCAAGCGGTATTTCTACGATTTGCTCAAGCCTTTAGCCGACACCGACACCCTCACCGACCTTTTCGATTGGGGACAGGATGCCGCCTACCGCCGCGAAATCGGCGTCGGTGAATGTGCCGGCGTTTCTCTCGACATCATCGGAACAATTTTAAACGATGCCAAAGAAAAACTGCAACTCGCCGACGAGGCCCTCGCCCACTCCGCTTGGTCCGACGGCATTTATCATGCTTACGCTGCTTATGTTATCGGCGCAAAAGCCCTGTTACTCGCCGCCGATGTGCGCTGTAATTCACAGGTAAAAATGCTCGCCGATTTTCAGACCAACTACATTGACGCGGGCGAATTTGCCTTTGCAGGGGATTTCAAAACGGCGGTTCTGCAAATTAACAAACACGAACCAACCGAAGATTTTGCTAAAGAATACATCAATAAATCGAAAGAATTTTTTGGAAAAGTAATCGAAAAAAGGGAAAAACAACTGCACCTCGCCGGACAGGATAAAGAGGTAGTGAGTCAATATTATAATGCTTAAAAAAGGTGAGAGGAGAGGGAGGAGAGAGGAGAGAGCAGTAAGCGCCTCTCCCCTCTCTCCTCTCCCCTTTCCCCTAAAATTCATCATCATGCAACACAAAAAACAAGCAAAAATCACCTTAGCGGGTGCAGGCCCCGGCGACCCGGAACTGTTGACAATCAAAGCATTACGTGCCGTACAAAGCGCGGATGTCATTTTGTACGATGCCCTTGTTAATCGGGAAATACTGCGCGATGCGCCCGTCGGTTGTCTCAAAATTTACGTCGGAAAACGTGCTGATAATCACCGCTACACGCAGGACGAAATCAATCTGATGTTGGTACAATATGCCTTCTCGCACGGTCATGTGGTGAGGCTGAAGGGCGGCGATTCCTTCGTTTTCGGCAGAGGTCACGAGGAAATTACTTACGCCGATGCTTTCGGGATAGAAACGGTTGTTATACCGGGCATTTCGAGTTGCATTTCCGTTCCGGAATTACAGCGAGTACCGGTCACGCGACGTGGTGTCAACGAGAGTTTTTGGGTGCTGACGGCAACGACAAAAAACGGCTGCCTGTCGAAGGATTTGAAAATTGCGGCACAGTCGAATGCCACCGCCGTCATTTTGATGGGGACGCGCAAAATTCGACAAATCGTCGATATTTTCTCGCGTCAAGGCAAGGCAGATACACCCGCGATGGTGATACAAAACGGCTCGCTGCCCGATGAACGCAAGGTTATCGGCACGGTTGCCGACATTGCCGACCGCATGGAAGACGCAAAAATCGGCGCGCCGGGCATCATCGTTATCGGCGAGGTGGTCGGTCTGCATCCGGAGCTTTTGGCGGAGGCGGAAAGCCG
>JAHDCG010000029.1:18479-36572 GCA_020629965.1 Saprospiraceae bacterium
TTATCGGCGAGGTGGTCGGTCTGCATCCGGAGCTTTTGGCGGAGGCGGAAAGCCGTGTGCAAAATCCGCAGACTATTTAATTTATTGCAAAAATGCCGGCGTCAGACGCTTTTCTATGCTTGGATGAGGAGAAAAAAATTAAAATTTCATTCTGCTCGCAAGTTCAGCGTCAAACGCCTACCACTCAAACAACAACAAACAATTCAAACTTAAATACATCATGCAAAACAATCCTCTATACCCGATTTTCCTCAAACTACACACCTTAGACATGCTCATCGTGGGCGCGGGTGCGGTCGGTTTTGAGAAGTTATCCTTCATTTTGAAAAGCAGCCCGGACGCGCGCATTACGATGGTCGCGCCGTGGGTTTCGGAAGAAGTGCAAAATTTGTTAATTGATAATCCGCAGAATAAAGTGCAAATCGTGCAGCGTGAATTTCAGGCGGAAGACGTAGCCGGCAAGGACATGGTTATCGCCGCGACGGATATTTCGGAACTAAATCGACGGGTACATAAAATCGCCAAAGCCTTCGGTGTCTTGGTGAATGTGGCGGATACGCCCGCGCTGTGCGACTTTTATTTGGGCAGCATCGTGACGCGCGGCAATCTGAAAGTTGCCGTTTCTACCAACGGGCAGTCGCCGACTTTCGCCAAAAGATTCCGTCAGGTGTTGGAAGACATTCTGCCCGAAAACACGGACGGTTTGTTATCCAATTTGAAAATTATCCGTGACCGATTGAAGGGTGATTTTGCATCTAAAGTACAGCAACTCAATGACTTAACCGAGACATTGGTACAAAAAGACGAGCAAAAAGCCAAGCGGGCGTAAAAAGGGCGACATTGCCGGAATGCACATTCTGAAACCGTAAAACAACCGTTTTTGGGATAATTGAATTAACTCGTAAAATCCGAATTTAGTGAAACTATTCGACACCTTAAACCTTGTTTTACCGCTTGAAACCTCGGCACAAGTCGAGGCTAAGAAAACATTGAACATGACAAAACTGAGACTTCCCGTATTTAAAAAAGAACAATCCGTCGGCGATTTGAGTCTGCACATCGACCTGCTGAATAAGACTTTTCAGCCTTTGGATTATCGTCGTCGCCTTGAAAATCTCTACGAGACTTTCGAGACGGACGAGGTTTTGGTGACGTCTTCTTTCGGCACTAAATCCGTCTTTTTGCTGTGGTTGATTTCACAAATTCAGCCCGCACAAAAGGTGCATTTTATCAATACGACCTATCATTTTCCCGAGACTTTAAAGTACAAAGAAGAACTGCAAAAACGTTTTGGCTTGGAGATAATCGAAGTGATGCCCGATGCGGCGGATAACAAAATTTCTCGGGAAAAGCAACTGTGGCAAACCGACACGGAACGCTGCTGCGCTATCAACAAAATCAGTCCGCTGGAGCCGATAAAAGGCAAGCACCGCATTTGGATATCGGGTGTGATGGCTTACCAGACCGATTTTCGGAAAAATCTGCGAGTGTGGGAACAGCAGGAAGATTTACTGAAGTTTCACCCGTTGATAGACATCGAGGAGGCCGAATTTTTGTACCAAACGGGGCTGAATAAACTACCGCAACACCCGCTTTTGGACTTAGGCTACGGCTCGGTCGGCTGTACGCACTGCACGGTCAAGGGCGAGGGACGCAGCGGTCGTTGGGCGGATAAAGAAAAGACGGAATGCGGTTTGCATCCGGGCTTTTTTGCCGGGAAATGATTTTTCTGTAAAACAAAGGTGCATAACTATCTGCCTTTGACCGTTGATATATATTAAGACAAATGCTAATAATTTAAACCCTCTTTCCCTTCATAGATTCTTTCCTTCGTTTAGTCTCTTTTATCGCCGGTTAAACTATATTTGCGCGATGAATGAGAAAATACTTATCCTTGATTTCGGTTCGCAATACACTCAACTCATTGCGCGCCGAGTCCGTGAGCTGAATATCTACAGCGAAATTGTCCCTTACAATAAAATTCCCGTGCTCGACGCCTCCGTGAAGGCGATTATTTTGTCGGGCAGCCCTTTTTCGGTCAAAGAGCCGGATGCTTTACAGGTTGACTTGGAGAGCATCATCGGGCAGCGTCCGGTGCTGGCGATTTGCTACGGAGCGCAGTACATTGCCGACTACTACGGCGGTAAAGTCGAACGCTCGGAAAAGCGCGAATACGGCAAAGCGAAACTGAGCAAAATTCACAAACAAGATGATTTTTTGGCGGGTATCAATGAAGACTCGCAGGTTTGGATGTCGCACGGTGACACAATTTTTCGGATGCCGGAGCAGTTTGAACTTTTGGCGAGCACCGACAATGTGGATGTGGCGGCGTATAAATCGCTGCCGAGTGCCTTTGCGGAGCCGGTTTACTGCATTCAGTTTCACCCCGAGGTGACGCACAGTTTGGACGGCGGTCGTTTGCTGAAAAACTTTGCCGTGGACATTGCGGGCTGTAAAGGCGATTGGACGCCTGCGGCTTTTGTCGAGGAAACGGTGGAAAATTTGAAAGCGCAAATCGGTGAAGAAAAAGTAATCATGGGCTTGTCGGGCGGCGTGGACAGTTCGGTGGCGGCGACGCTGTTGCAGCGAGCAATCGGATACAATTTGACCTGTATTTTTGTCGATAACGGGCTGCTGCGCAAGGATGAATTCGAGGAGGTTTTGGAAAATTATAAAGGACTCGGGCTGAATGTCATCGGAGTCGATGCGAAAAATGAATTTTACGATGAGCTGGCGGGCGAAAGCGACCCGGAGGGTAAAAGGAAAATCATCGGTCGGGTATTTATCGAGACTTTTGAGAAAGAGGCGAAAAAAATCGACGGCGCGAAATGGTTGGGTCAGGGTACGATTTATCCCGATGTGATAGAAAGTGTGTCGGTACACGGGCCTTCGGTGACGATAAAATCGCACCATAATGTAGGCGGTTTGCCCGAAAAATTAGACCTGAAAATCGTCGAGCCGCTGCGCGCCTTATTCAAAGACGAAGTGCGCAAAGTCGGTGCGGAGTTGGGTTTGCCGAAGCTACTGCTTGGGCGGCATCCGTTCCCCGGTCCGGGTTTGGGTATTCGCATTTTAGGCGATATTACCCGCGAAAAAGTGGCGATTTTGCAGGAGGCGGACGCCATATATACCAACACCATGCGCAAACACGGACTCTACGATAAGGTTTGGCAAGCGGGCGCGATACTGTTGCCGGTGCAGTCAGTCGGCGTGATGGGCGACGAACGTACTTACGAGCGCACGATTGCCCTGCGGGCGGTGAGCAGCACAGACGGCATGACGGCGGAATGGAGTCGCCTGCCGCACGATTTTTTGGCGGAAGTCAGCACGGAAATTATCAACAACGTAAAAGGTATCAATCGCGTGGTGTACGACATCAGCACGAAGCCGCCGGCTACGATTGAGTGGGAATGAGTGGTGTTTATTTGGTTATTTGTTGATTTGTTTATTTGTGTTTGGCTCCGAGTCGCTTACGATTAACAGTAAGGGTTCTTTCTAAATTTTATCCATGAAATTATCACAAAATATAATCCCGACGGTTGCGATGCTGTGCTGCCTGTTCCTCTTTTCGTCGTGCGATATGTTCAAATCCGTGCCGAAAGAAGAGAAAGTGTACGACGAGGCTCCGGGCGAAATACGCGGCGGCAAAGTCTATAATCCGACCACGCAACAAGAGGAAGATGTCGCCGATATTCCGACCGACCCGGATACCATCGACTGGCGCAGAAATACCGAAGTGCCGCCGATACGCAGTGACCGCAACGATACGCAAACGGGCAATAACGACGGCAATGAAACGCCGATAAATCCGAACCCGAATACCGGCGAAACGACGCCCGACCGACCGACGGGAACGGGCTACACCGTGCCGACGACCATGAAATCTACTTACGAGGTGGTCATGATGCTGCCCTTTGTGACCTCACGTTTCAGCCCCGTCGATAATACGATTTACAGCAAATCGGAATGGGCTTTGCAATACTACGGCGGCGCAAAAATCGCTTTGGAAAAACTGCGTGCGGAAAATATTAACCTCAATATCAAGGTCATCGACACCGAGGGCGACGCGGAAAAAGTGAAACGTGAAATTCGGGAAAACCCCGTCGTGGCGGCGGCCGACGTAATTATCGGGCCTTACCGCAGCATCAATGTGCGGGCGGTGGCGGAGTACGCCAAATCGCGGAATATTCCCGTCGTATCGCCCTACAGCGCCTCCTCGAATATCACGATGGACAACGCGCAAATGGTGCAGGTGCGCCCGACTTTGCAGACGCACATCGATGCGATTACCGAACATGCTTTGAAAAATCACCGGGCGGAAGACATCGTTCTCGTGGTGCGCGATAAGCCGGAAGAATTGGCGCGTTTGCGCTTATTTCAGAAAGCGCAACAGCAAATTGTGCGTAACGACAGCGTCGCGCCCTTCCGCGAATTTGTGATTGACGATGAGGAAAATTACGACAACATTCCCGTCAGGCAATATATGTCTGCCGGCAGAAATACGGTTTTTATCATTCCTACCTGGGCAAATGAGGTTTTCGTCAACAGCATTTTGCGGCAAATCGAAATCGCACGGACACAATTTCAGAGAGTGACCGTGTACGGCATGCCGCAGTGGCAAGAATATGCGAACACGGATTACGACTATTACGAAAAATTAAATGTGTTCGTCACTTCTTCTTTCTACGTCGATAAATTTTCGGACAATTCCCGTAATTTCCGCCAAACCTTCTACGACCGCCACGGGGTGCGCGCCGAAGAAGCCGCTTACCTCGGGCACGACGTGACGCTGTATTTCGGTCGCCAAATTCATAAAGGCGGCACGCAATTTCAGCAAATTCTGCCCGAAAATCCGGCGACGATGATGCATACCAAATTTCAATTCGAGCCGATTTTCGACACTAATCAAGCCCTCAGCGCGGAAAACGAAACGGTCATCGAACGCTTTGAAAATCGCTACGTGCATTTGTTGCGTTTTACGGATTATCAGTGGAAAAAGGTAGAATAAAGGTTGTAAAGGTTGATGAGGTTTTAAAGGTTGGTAACGAATGTAAATTTAAAATAATTTTCAAATCAAAAAGACGGATGCCTCCATCAACTACCAACCGACAACTAACAACCAAACGCGTTTTTCTTTCCGTCGGTGAGGCTTCCGGTGACCTACACGCCGCGCTGTTGATGCGGGCTTTGCAAAAGGAAATTTCGGACGTCGAATTTGCCTATTGGGGCGGCGATAAAATGCAGGCGGTCGGCGGCACTTTGCTCAAACACTACCGCGACTTGGCATTCATGGGCTTCTGGGAAGTCGTCAAAAACCTGCGCACGATTCTTCGGAATTTAGATAATTGCTTCGCCGACATGCTCGCTTTTCAGCCCGATGTCTTGATTTTAGTGGATTATTCGGGTTTTAATTTGCGGATTGCAAAAAAAGCAAAGGCGGCGGGGATTAAAGTTTTTTACTACATTTCGCCGCAGGTGTGGGCTTCGCGGGCAAATCGCGTCGAGAAAATTAAGGATTACGTCGATGAGATGTTTGTGATTTTGCCTTTTGAAAAAGCCTTTTACCGGCAGTACGATTTCGACGTGCATTCCATCGGGCATCCGCTGACGGATGTAGTGCAAAACTTCCGACCCGACCCGAATTTTCGCTCCGAAAATAACCTTTCCGACCGACCGCTCATCGCGCTTTTGCCCGGCAGCCGCAAGCAGGAAATCACCGCAATGCTCGGCGAAATGCTGCAACTCCTCCCCTCTTTTCCCGCTTATCAATTCGTCATCGCCGGCGCGCCGAATATTCCGCAAGCCTTTTACGAGGAAATTATTAAACGATTCAGCGAAAATTCCGTTGCTTCGGTGCAACTCATTTACAACCGCACTTACGATATTTTTTCAACGGCAAAAGCGGCTTTGGTCACTTCGGGTACGGCGACTTTGGAAGCCGCGCTTTTTGAGGTGCCGCAGGTGGTTTGCTACAAAGGCGGTGCGCTTTCTTACGCGATTGCGAAGCGAATTATTCAAGTGAAATATATTTGTTTGGTGAATTTAATCTTAGACCGCGAAGTCGTTAAAGAGTTGATACAGAAAGAAATGACAGCGGAAAATTTGCGGAAAGAGTTGACAAAATTATTGACGGAAGAGAAGAGTTTGGCAGATGATTATACGGAGCTAAAAGCTAAGTTGGGCGAGCCGGGTGCGCCGCGCAGGGCAGCACAAATTATGGCGACATTGCTCGCATAAGCAAAATGCAAAAACTGCCGGATTAAAAAAAAACTTCGGTGGTGCGAGAGTCCCGACTCAACACCTCAACGATTCAACAACTAAATGGAAAGATACACCGACTTAGACCAATGTTTCCGCGACGTGTGGAACAAGATGTATCGCGGCGCGGTCAAGCGCAACGAGGACTTTCACCTGCCCGCTTTAGCGACGACCGACGGCGAAAAACCCAACTCGCGTATCGTTGTCTTGCGCGAAACCGATACCGAAAATTATATTTTGACCTGTTATTCCGACATTCGCGCGGTCAAGGTAGCGAATATGAAAATCTACCCGCAAACCACGTGGAATTTTTGGTCGAAAAAACTGAACCTCCAAGTCCGCGCTACCGGAAAATCGACGGTCATGCACCTCAACGAGGAGGCGCGAGCGCATTGGGAAAAAATTTCGCCGCGCGGTCGCAAAGATTACTGTTCTGACAGTGCGCCCGGCACGGCAATTTCGGAAAGCAAAAGGTACGACACGCACCCGGATTGGTGGGGAAAGGAGGAAAAAATGACCGTGGAAAACACCGATTTCGGTTTTGATAATTTTGCTCTGATACAAACGATTATCGACGATGTGGATGTATTGCAGATTTTGCGCGACGGACACCAACGAGCGCAATTTTGCCGCAGCCGCGACGAGTGGGAACAAAGTTGGGTGGTGCCGTAAGTTTTTACCCGAAATCCGCCGCCGGCTCTTCGTAGTTTTCAATCGGCGTTTGGAACGGCTCGGGGTTGGTGTTTTGAAACTCGATTTGCAGCTTGTAACCGCGATTAAGATTGGCGACCAAAGGCGTGAGCATGGTCGTCATCAGGTCGGCGGCTTTTTCTTTGGCTTGGTCTTCGATGGCTTGGGTGTAGGCGGTTTTACGAAATTCGCGGCGCAGCAAATTGAAATTTTTGTTGAAGTCGTCTTCCGTAATTTCGCGCATCCAACCGATGTCCATTTTGTCGATGCTCGGATAAACCTCGTGGCTCAAAACCTGCGGCTCGGGCAATGTGACTTTGACGGTTTTGGTGGCTGCGTCGAGCGAAATATTGAAAAATTTCTGCAAATCGAAACCGACTTTGAGAATGCTGATGGCGCTGATTTCGATGTCGGTACTCGATACGTTAAAGCCCAAAACCTTGGTCTGCATGGAGCGCGTCAGTCCTTTGCGCTCGGTGACTTCCATGGTCGCCAACTCGGCAATCGCCGTTTCTACCCGCTCTTCCAAAAAGCCTTTGCTGCTGCTGAAATCCCGAATCGCCGCTTCTTCTTTCAGCCGCCTAATCATCGGTCGCAGCCCCTCCGCCATGGCGACACCGCAGGGCGTATCGACGTTTTTGCCTTTGATATTGAGTTTGCCGTCGTAAGTTTTCAGCACGGAAGTAATGACCTGATTGACCAAAAAACAAGTGTATTTGCCCGCTATTTCTTCCAAAATATCAACCGCGTTTTGATTTTCAGCGTTGTACCATTTTTCGTAAACGGCGGAAGTGCTGTCCTGCAAAGCGACAAAATCATCGAAATATAACTTTTTCAAATACGGATGATGCTTTTCGTATTCGACCAAAACGGCTTGGTTCAGACTGTCGGGCAAGCCCATGCGATTGGCGACGTGACTGAGTAAAGACAGGTTCAGATTGCGCACCAAATCGTCAAATTCCCGATTGTAGCGGTACGGATTGGCGATAATCGCCATGACGGTTTGGTCGTCGGGCAATCCTTTCGGCGTAAAGTCCGCCGGCACATAATTAATCGTGTACTCTTCGGGAATGTTAGTGTAAGTGCCGCCGCCCGTCAGTCCGCCGATACCGCCGTTATTTTGCAGGTATTTGAAGCCCAAAACCGCAATGAAGCCGAGAATGAGGATAAGCATGAGGCTGCGGATGATGCTGCCGCCGGTTTTGGGTGTTTGTGCCATTTAGATTATGATTTTTTTTTGGACCCTGATGTTTTAAGATTTTTATGATGGGTTATGATTTTATACGTCGATTTCCAAAAAATCTCTATAATGCTCCGGGTTAATAGTTGTTCGCTTTTCAATTTGTAAACTTGTATAGTTGTATGAAAATACCCGCCGCTAATTTACAGCCATTTCCGCTAAAATGCTTCGTTTTGGTCAGAAATCTCCGCACCGCTTTCGCAAGTCCGTAAAACCAAATCGACCGCTAAAATTCCCCGCCCAAACCCTATCTTTGCAAAAATTTCAAAATCATGCGCTACTTCCTCCTTTCCGTCATTTCCCTGCTTTTGTTTTCTGCCTGCAAGCCTAAAAACAGCGGCGGCGAAACCTCGCATTCCGAACACAAATACACCAACGAACTCGTCAACGAAAGCAGTCCGTATCTGCTGCAACACGCGCACAATCCCGTGAATTGGCACGCTTGGAACGACGCGACTTTGGCAAAAGCCGAGGCGGAAAACAAGCTGCTGTTGATTAGTGTCGGCTACGCGGCTTGTCATTGGTGCCACGTGATGGAGCACGAAAGTTTTGAAGATACGCTCGTGGCGCGGGTGATGAACGAGAATTTTATCAACGTGAAAGTGGACCGCGAAGAACGCCCCGACGTGGATGATGTGTACATGACGGCTTGCCAAATGTCGAGTGACCGCAGTTGCGGATGGCCGCTGAATGCCTTTGCGCTGCCCGACGGTCGCCCGGTTTTTGCCGGCACTTATTATCCGAAAAAAGAGTGGATTGATGTGTTGGAATATTTCAAAAATGCGTATCAGACCGAGCCGCAGAAAATGATTGATTACGCGCAGTCTTTGACGGACGGCATGAAAAAACGGGAAGCAATAAATTTTAACACGGAAGCGGCATCTTTTACTAAAAACGAACTGACGGAAATTGCGGATGCCTTTCTGCAAAACGTCGATTTAAAAGACGGCGGTCGTCAAGGCGCGCCTAAATTTCCGCTGCCGAATAATTGGGAATTTTTGTTGAAATATCACCACTTTACGGGTGACGCGCAGGCTTTGGAAGCGGCACTGACCACGCTCGACGCGATGGCGCAGGGCGGGATTTACGACCACCTCGGCGGCGGTTTTGCACGCTACTCGACCGATGCGGTTTGGTTGGCACCGCACTTTGAAAAAATGCTGTACGATAACGGGCAGTTGGTGAGTTTGTACGCCGATGCTTATAAAGTGACAAAAAATCCTTTGTACCAAACGCGCGTCGAGGAAACTTTGGCTTTTGTTGCGCGTGAATTGACTGATAAAAACGGTGGTTTTTACTCCTCCCTCGATGCGGACAGCGAAGGCGAAGAAGGCAAGTTTTATGTGTGGCACCGGCATGAAATCGACAGCATTTTGGGGGTGAAAGACGGGGCGTTGTTTTCGGATTATTACGAAGTTAAAGGCAGCGGAAATTGGGAGGAAGAAAAGAATATTTTACACCGAAAAATGACTTTGCAGCGAGCGGCGAAGCAGAATAATTTGACGGAAGAAGAGGCGAGAGCGAAAATTGCGGCAGCAAAAGAAAAGTTGTTTGCGGCGCGGGAAAAACGGGTACGTCCGGGGTTGGACGATAAAATTTTAACCTCATGGAATGCGCTGATGCTCAAAGGTTATACGGATGCTTACGCGGCATTCGGCGAGGAAGAATACAAGGCGGCGGCAATTAAGAACGGGGAATTTTTGTTGAAAAATGCTGTGCAAACCGACGGCAGACTCAACCGAAATTATAAAGACGGCAAATCAGTTATCAATGCTTTTTTGGATGATTATGCTTTGACAATTCAGGCGTTTACGGCACTTTACGAAATTACTTTCGACGAAAGGTGGCTGACCGAAGCGGACAATTTGGCAAAGTATGCAATTGCACATTTTCAAAATCCGGAAACGCAAATGTTTTATTACACTTCGGACACGGACGCGGATTTAATTGCCCGCAAAAGCGAATTGACGGACAACGTCATACCCGGCAGCAACTCGGCAACGGCACGCGCCCTTTTCGACCTCGGCACTTATCTCTACAAGCCGGAATATATCGACACCGGCAAGCAAATGTTAAATAACATGAAGCCGCAAATCGTCGAACAGCAACAACCGAATTTTTACTCGAATTGGCTGCAACTCTACCTCGATTTGGTGCGCCCGCCCTACGAAGTGGCCGTAGTCGGAGAAAATGCGGCGGCAAAACGTGCGGAATTGCTCAAAGAATATTTACCGAATGCCTTACTTTTGGGTGGCGAAACGGAGGGAAATTTGGCACTTTTGGAAGGAAAATTGCAGGAGGGCAGCACGAAAATTTATGTGTGCCAAAATAAGGTTTGTAAGTTTCCCGTGGAAGAAGTCGAGAAGGCGGTAGCTTTGATGGAATGATTTTTAAATAACGTCAAATGCTCGTGTGATTAGCATTTTTACGCTGATTGCTTATGATTATTTAAGATTTTACGCTGATTTCTTGCGTGATTATAATTATGACTCAAAAGGTAATTTTTTAAGAATTATTCTCTTTAGAATTTCATGGTTTTAACTTTAGAATACCTTCGGAGGGTAAGAAAAGAACAGCGTAAAATCATAGGAAATCATAACAAATCAGCGTAGAAAAATCATTACCCTGCTGTTCGATGCAGATTTTAAAAAATTTTGTCGTTACTTAGCCCGTAATTTCCTGCACTGCGTTTGTCCCGATCAACGCAAAAACTAACAATTCACAAAACGAATTTTCGATGAAATCAGTCTTTAACGCACTCATTTTCAGCTTTTTATTTCTTTCCTGCACCGGCGAACCGGCGGAAAACGACGCGCTTTCCGTCGCCGAATTTGCCTACCAAGAGTCGCCGACCGCAGCGAATATGAACAACCTGACCGCCGCCTACACCGAGTTTTTGGAAAAAAATCCGGATGCGCCGAAAGCAACGGAATACCGCTTAAAATTGGCGGAAATTCAAATGCAAAATAATCGCTTTACGGAGGCATTAGCGAATTTCAAAACCATTCTGCGCGACGACCTAAAAAGTCCGCAGGCACCGAAAGCGGCTTTGAATTTGGCGGAGTTGTACAAAACAAAACTCAACAATCCGCTCGGCGAAGCGGCTGTGTATCAGGGTTTTACCCAAGCATTTCCCAATCACGGAAAGGTCGGCGAAGTCAAAGCCAAAATTGTCAATGACACCTTAAATATGGCCAAAATGCTGCAAGACCTCGGCGGCAGAATTTACAGCGACGAGACCAATCGCATCGACTATAAAGTCGGTAACGACTTTATCAATATCGCAGAAATTCACGCCGTGTTTTTGCCCGACGATCCGAAAACCGCCGAGTACCTGCACGACGCGGGTCGCACCGCCGGCTACATGAAATCTTTCCCGAAAGCTATCGACCTCTACCGCATGGTCGTCGAAAAATACCCGAACGACGCGCAAACCGCCAACTCGACTTTCATGCTCGGCTACACCTACGACAACGACCTGAAAGACTACGGCGAAGCCCGCAAATACTACGAAATGTTTCTCTCGAAATATCCCTCGCACGACCTCGCGGCAAGTGCCAAAGTGCTGCTCGAAAACCTGGGCGTGCCGGATGATGAGATAATTGAAAAACTACAGAAAAACGGTTGACGGTTGACGGGCGCGTTGAGCAAACTTTAGCGGTCAACCCGATTTTTTCCGACTTCGATTTTACTTACAGCCTTTACGCGTTTTCCCGGCGGTTCTTGTACAGACGCGGGAAAACGCGTCTCTTTTTGCTGTCGGTCGGTCATAAAATTCTACCCTTTTCTGAACCGAAAAGTATCAACCAAACACAATTTTACACGTTCTTTCAAAAACAATAACGGGGCGCACCTCTCCCCTCTCACCTCTCTCCTCTCACCTACAAAAAAATGAACAAAACCCAACGCATCCAAGTCCTCGCCCGCCTCGGTCACTACCTTGCCGCACAGGGCGACTACCTGCAGGCCGTGATGAAGCGCACCGAATTTAACAATAAATGGTTTACGCTCGACAATCAAAAACAGGCTCTGACGGCGATTGCCACGGAGTTTTTGGACGAAAATAAACTGCGCAATTGGATTAATTCTTACGATTTGCCGGAGGCGGAAAAACCGAAATCGGTCGGTTTGGTGATGGCGGGAAATATTCCTTTGGTCGGTTTTCATGATGTGCTGTGCGTCTTTGCGGCGGGACATAAATCGCTGATAAAACTGTCGGACAAAGACCGTTTTTTATTGCCGCATTTGTTGGACAAATTGAAAGAATTCGACCCGCAGACGGCGGATTATTTTACAATAGTCGAGCGTATCAAAGCACCCGACGCGGTCATTGCCACGGGCAGTAACAACTCGGCGCGGTATTTCGAGGCGTATTTCGGAAAATATCCGCACATTATTCGCAAAAATCGAAACGGGGTCGCGGTGCTGACGGGCAAAGAAACGGAGGCGGATTTGCGGGCTTTGGGCGAAGATATTTTTCGCTATTACGGTCTCGGCTGTCGCAATGTGTCGAAAATTTACGTGCCGGAAGGTTACGATTTTAACCTGCTGATGGAAACGCTGCACGAGTTTAATTTCCTAATCAATAACAGCAAATACAAAAATAATTTCGATTACAATATCGCGCTTTTTCAACTGAACGCCAAGCCGATTATGAATAACGGCTCGATTATTTTAACGGAAGACAAGACGCTGACTTCGCGCATCGCCATGCTGCATTGGGAATATTATACGAATTTGGAAACGTTGGAAAAAGAGTTGATTAAAAGGAAGGAGGAAATTCAATTAGTGGCGGGAAACGTGGACTTTGCAAATATCGAAACAAAGAAATTAGGCGAGGCGCAAAGCCCGAGTCTGACCGATTATGCCGACGGCGTAGATACAATGGAATGGTTAAAGAACTTACAAAAAGGTTAGAGCAGAATCGGAAGCGTCCACCAACCATCAACTACCAACCACCAACCAAAGTATGAAATACTCCGACCTCGGACTCGGCAATAAACTCGGAAAATCGGGTGACCGTTTGATACGGCAAGACGGCAGTTTCAACATCTATCGGCGCGGCAATACCCGGTGGAATGCCTATCAGGGTTTGCTGGGAATGTCCGGTTGGCAGTTTACGATTTTTACGGTTTTGTTCTTTATCGGTATCAATATGGTGTTTGCTTTTTTGTTTTTGTACGTCGGCATCGAGCAGCTCAACGGCGTACCGCAAGGCAGCGATATTGATAATTTTCTGTATGCGTTTTTCTTTAGCGTTCAGACCTTTACGACCGTCGGCTACGGCGGCATCAATCCGGTTGGTATCTCCGCCAATTTCATTTCTTCGCTCTGCGCCTCGGTTGGTTTGGTGGCTTTTGCCTTGATGACGGGGCTGCTTTTTGCGCGCTTTTCGCGTCCGCGTTCGCACATCGAGTTCAGCAAAATTGCCTTGCTGACTCCGCTGCGCGACGGTCACAGTTTTCAGTGCAGATTGGTCAATCGGCGCGAGCATAAAATCATCAATCTGCGGGCGGAAATTACGATGACGTGGTTGGAAAAACACGGCGAAATGTGGCAGCGCAGATACCGAACTTTGCTGCTCGACCGCAATAATGTGATACTTTTTCCGCTGAATTGGACGTTGGCGCACCTCATCGACGAAAAAAGTCCGTTGCACGGAAAAACATTAAAGGATTTAACGGAAATGCACGCGGAATTTTTGGTTATGGTGTCGGGTTTTGACGAAAGTTATAATCAGGAAATTTACGCCAATACCTCTTACATCTGCGGCGAAATCAGGGAAAATGTCCAATTCAAAATGATGTACACGACCTCTACGAATGACGACGAAGTTACGGAGTTATTTTTGGATTGCCTGAGCGAAACGGTACCGTTACAAGAATAAATTTGCCTATTTTTGCCGTGATAAATTACTCTGCTTTTTCTATCATGATTGCTATGAATTGTAAAATATTTCCCGCTGTTTTCTCGGTTTTCTTTTGGCTTTTGACAATTTCTGCCTGCAACCAACGTGTTGCCGTCAATGTTGCGGACGGCTCGGTACGACCGAACATCGACTACATCGCCGGCTTGCGCAACGGCGGCTGCCTTTTGGTCAGACTGCGCAACGAAGAAGGAAGATTGGCACAGATGGAAGAAGCGGGTTTTCCGAATCGTGCGGAGATAGAACGCAGAAAGATTTTCGCCCGCAATCAATCTTTTGCGCGGGCTTTCATACAGGAATGGACTGCCTCGCCTGTCTATTTTTTCTATGAGCAGGACTCGGAAAAAGTGCAGGCGGAAAACTTAAAAAACGTCACATTTTTGGACGAAAATTTAGAGGCGGATGCAACGCTACAGCCTGCATGTTCTGCCGTTTTGACCGCTGAGTTCGGCTTTTCCGTCAGCAAACCGAGCACCGAAGAGGATGTCAATAAACTATCCGAAGGTTTACCGCTCAATGCCTTGGTTTTAATGGATAATAATTTTGTGCAATTACCCAAAAACTTTCCGAACCGCGCGCGGCGTTATTGGGTCATTATGCGGCGCACGGACGCGGAGATGGTACAGCGACTGAATGAGGCGGTTTTGGATTTTGCGAGTGAATAAAAGCATTGTATCTCTGCCCAAAATTTTTGTTATTCAGGATAAATATTCAAAAAAAGACATATAAAATCCCGAAAAGTTTTTACCTTTGTCGCCGTTTCAGCGCTTAAACACTATTATTTTTCTTCCCGACCATCATTATATAATAATATACTTTTTATTTATCGACTATCTTTTTGCTTACCCTTCTTTTGAAAACCTGCCCGACCAATAGTCTTTTTTAATATTCTTTTCCGACTGTTCCGTAGTAATTTCTCGACTCCGAAGACGAACTGCCGCTCGGCAGAAAACTATTTATTTACCGATTTGGGTTGCCCGTAAATCGTCTTGCTTGTCGATGCCTCTCTCGTAGGTTTCCGGCAGTCAGGGCTGCTGTGCGTGTACCAAAAAAAAACTATTGAATAATGCTCAAACCAAACTTTTCAACCAAAACACAAAAACAACCAAACCTCGTTTCATTTACTTACACCACGGTAATGCGAAGCGTATTTCTCTTCTTGGCAATGACCTTTTTCGCATTCGGCTCATCGGCACAAAGAACCTGCAATACCATGGAATTGCACGCCCAAAAAATGACAAATCCGAATTACGCGAAAAAATTTAAAGCCAAACAACAAGCCGTTGCCGCCGCCGAAAAAGTGCTGTGTGCCGACCCCGTCGTGTTGCCCATGGCCGTCCACTTCTCCGGCGTGGGTGCGCTCTCGGCGGCCGACGAAGCCTGCCTGATTGCTCTGGCACAAGACCAAATCCAAATTTTGAACGATGACTACAACGGCACCAATGCCGACATTACCAACTGGACCAACGGCGCATCCGCTAATTATCCGGGTTTGGACTACGGCGAAACCTGTATTCAGTTTTGCTTGGCGACGCGCAATCATCCGGCGGGTTACGGCTTAAATGACGGAGATTTTGCCGTCACTTTTAATCAAGTCACGGGCGACAATGACCCGGCCTGGGCGGGTTACATTAACATTTGGGTAAAAAATATCAGTGCTCTCGGTTACTCTCCGCTCGGCGGCAGCGGCAACGGCGACGGGGTGGCTATCTCTCTGACGGCTTTCGGCTCGGGTGCCGGCTGCGCGGGTACGGGGGTCGTGCCGAGTGCGCCTTACAATTTGGGGCGTACTTTGACCCACGAGTTGGGGCATTACTTGCTGCTCGAACATATCTGGGGCGGCGGCTGCAATTCGGATGACGGCATCGCCGATACCCCCGATGCGCAGACCTCCAACTACGGCTGCCCGGCGGCAAATACCACGAGTTGCAACAGCTTAGACCTGCACATGAACTACATGGACTACACGAACGACGCCTGTATGTATATGTTTTCGGCGGGTCAATCGACGGTTATGGAAAATTATACGGCTAATAATTTGGCAGCGGTGGCCGCAAATTTCGACAACGTCTGCGGCAGCAATATGATAGTGGAATTTGTCGAAACCTCCTCCGCGCAAACGGAAGGCTCCGAAAATTGCTCGACCGGCGGCACGCATACCGTTACCGTAGAATTGGCAATCGGGGCGGCTCCCTCCGCTAATCTTACGGCTACCGTTACCGTAAACGCTGCGAGTACCGCCACGGTCGGGGAAGACTACCAAAGTTTTTCGGGCAATGTGGTCTTTCCGGCAGGTTCGACGGCAAATCAAAGCATTGACATCATAGTGAAGGAAGACGCTTACGTCGAAGCAACGGAAAACATCATCATCGACATCTCCGGGGTCAGCGATACGGATTTTTCCGTCGGCAACAACGCTCAACATACGCATACTATCAGCGACGACGACCGCGCTCCGTTGAGTGGTGTAGTCGGGGTGCTTTTAGACCAAAATTTCGACGCGGATGTGAGCGGCTGGACAGTCGATGACGGCGGCTCGGCGGGCGACACCTGGGGGATTGTCAGTGACTACAACGGCAGCAGTCTCGACGGCAGCAACTTCGCTTTTGTGGACAGCGACGCAGCGGGTAACGGCTCGACGAGTTACGAAATTCTCTATTCTCCGGTACTAAATGCGACGGGTTTTTCCGATTTGACTTTAACTTTCGACCATTATTTTCGCGCCTACACCGCCGGCTACAATGAAAGCATCGACGTAGATGTTTTCGACGGCACGACTTGGCAAAACGTTTATTCCGCAGACGGCAGCGGCGGTATCGGCAGCTTTGCGAGTCCGGTTTCAGAGTCAATCGACATTCTCGCCTATGCCAACTCTGCCTTGCAGCTTCGCTTTGTTTATGATGCGGAGTGGGATTACTATTGGGCGGTCGATAATGTCAAAATCGAAGGTACTTTTAATGACGGCATTCAAACCGATAACAATACCGCCGCCGGCTTTGCGGAACACGACCTCGGTCCTTTCCAAACGGTACACTACTTCGACCCGATGACCGGCAATATCATGTTGAGTATCGAAAATCTTTCGGGACACGATTACGGCTGCACCCAAGTGACGGTGGATAACGCGGGCACCGGCTCGTATGCCTCCGGTGATGCCGCTTACGAAGATGTAACCGAAAAGAATTTCCTGATTACGCCCCAATTTAACAACGCGGCGGGCGCTTACAACATTACGCTGTATTACACCGCCGCAGAAATCGACGGTTGGGTCACAGGCAATGCCAACGGCGACCCCGTCACCGACCTGATGATGCTGAAAAGCGACGGCAGTATGTCCGGCGCGACGACGGTAGAAGCCGTCGCAACGACCGCAGCGGCTTTCGGCACGGATTGGGCTTATACTTCCGGCTTTGCCACGGGCTTTTCGGGTTTTGCCCTCGGCGACCAAGCCGTCGTGCTGCCCGTCGAGTGGTTGGAAACTACGGCTAAGCCCGTTGAGACAAATATCGAAATCAGTTGGGCAACCGCTTTGGAGGTCGATAACGAAATTTTTCACGTCAAACGACGCACGGAAAGTCGCTACGAAACCATCGGCAGCGTCTCCCCGAATACCGACGGTCGCTATCTGTTTACGGATAAAAATGTGCGCCCCGGCGTGGTTTATTACTACCAAATCGAGCAACGGGACTTTGACGGCACGGCAAGTAATTCGCGCGTGGTCTCCGCAAAAATCCAAGCCGAAAATTCTCTTTCCGTACAGCCGAATCCGTTTAAAAACGAATTGCAACTGACCGGTAATGCAGCGGAAGAAGCAATTACGGTGGCGGTTTACGATGTTTTGGGCAGACAAGTTTACCAAACCGTAACGCGCGGTCGCTTAAATCTGCAAGACCTGCAAAACGGCGTTTACTTCATTCGTTTAACCGCTCCCGGCGGTTTGTCTTCCACACATCGAGTGGTGAAGGAGTAGATTGAATTG
>JAHDCG010000029.1:36672-55348 GCA_020629965.1 Saprospiraceae bacterium
CGCTCCCGGCGGTTTGTCTTCCACACATCGAGTGGTGAAGGAGTAGATTGAATTGACAAAAAAAAGCGATGTCCGCAGAGAAACGGGCATCGCTTTTTTTTAAATGATTGACTAAAAAATTATAGTTTTTCCGAGTTCGCAGCCGTTAAACAATTAAACGACTAAACGCCTTCTTCAAACCTTCTTCCCCTTCATCGCCTTCCCGATATTCACATCCAAAGCCCGATGCGCCAAAGGAGTCGTGTAATCATTCAGGTCAGCCATCGCTGCGTTTATCGCGTCTTTGTCCTCATTTTCGGTAGCGGTTTTTAAAGCTGCCGCCAAGTTCTTTGTCCTTTGTTTCTCCTCATCCGTCAATATTTCCGCGTTTTGTTCCGTAAATTTATCGGCGGCTAAAAGCACATTATTCGCCTCGTTGCGCGCTTCCAACAGCGAGCGAATTTTCATATCCGCCTCCGCATTTTGAATACTGTCGAGCAGCATTTTACCCATTTCTTCTTCGCTCAATCCGTAACTCGATTTAATTTCCACGGCGGTTTCCGTACCGGAGCGTTCTTCTTTGGCTTTTACTTGCAGAATGCCGTCCGCGTTCAAAATAAACTGAATTTCAATTTTCGGAATGCCGGCGGGCATCGGCGGAATGTCGCGGAGGATAAATTCACCGAGTTTACGATTGTCTTTGACGAGGTCGCGCTCACCTTGATAGACCGCAACTTTCAGATTTTTCTGACCGTCCACGGAAGTCGTATAGTTACGCCCGACGCGCGTCGGCACCTTCGAGTTGCGCGGAATAATCGCATCCATCAGCCCGCCGACCGTCTCGATACCGAGCGAAAGCGGCGTAATGTCGAGCAGCAAAACGTCCTTTTGCGTTCCCGCCAAAACGTCCGCCTGAATAGCCGCACCGATAGCCACGACTTCATCCGGATTGAGCGAATTATTAACCGCCTGCCCAAAAAACGCCGCGACTTTTTCCTGCACCAAAGGCACCCGTGTCGAGCCGCCGACCATGATAACGCGGTCGATTTCCGAGGCAGCCAAACCGCTGTCTTTCAGTGCATTTTCGCAGCACTTAATCGTTTTTTTAACAAGCGGCGTTATCAATTCCTGAAACTTATCGCGCGAAATTCGGCACTGCATCGTCCCCAAATCGTTCGCGTATTTCAAATCGTAAGTCAGTTGCTTTTTCGCCTCTTCCGCCCGCAAACGCAATGCCTGACTCAAATTTTTATCTTTTTGTAAGTCCGCTTTTGTCAAATCATTTTGCGCCAACCAATAATCCATAATCGCGCGGTCGAAATCGTCACCGCCCAAAAATGTATCGCCGTTGGTGCTGAGGACTTCAAAAATGCCGTCCTCGATTTGCAGCACGGAAATATCGAAAGTACCGCCGCCCAGATCATAAACCGCGATTTTCTGCGCCGCATCTGCATTTTGTCCGTTGATACCGTAAGCCAAACTCGCCGCCGTCGGTTCGTTAACGATGCGCAGCACATCCAAACCCGCCAACTTGCCCGCATCGCGCGTCGCCTGTCGCTGCGAATCATTAAAATATGCGGGTACGGTAATCACGGCGCGGGAAATATTGGCTTTTAACTCCGCTTCCATGCGGCGTTTCAATTCCTTCAAAATCTCTGCGGAAAGCTCGATCGGCGTAAAAAACTTGTCCCCGACGCGGATTTTGACCAAAGTATTTTCGTCCTCATCGTCAATCACGCGGTAGCCCAAATACTCTTCCATATTCTCGACGTCGCCGTAAGATTTTCCCAGCAGTCGCTTGACGGAGTAAATAGTATTTTCGGGTTCGGTCTCTAATTTTTCTTTGGCAGCATCACCGACCACGATTTCACCGTCCGGCGCAAAGTACACGACAGACGGGACCAAAGCACTTTTGCCGCCGTGCGCTTTCACGGTTTTGGTCTCCCCGTCGGCGGTATAAGCGACCAAACTGTTGGTCGTGCCGAGGTCGATGCCTACGATAATGTCGGAGTTTTTGACGGCGGTTCCGTCCTTCAGATTGATGTTGATTTTCATAGATGTTGCCTTGTAAACTTTTTGTTTGCGCGTTAAATTTTAACGAATTTTTCAAAAACCGTTTCGAGACATACAACTGCTTTCGGGGTGACAAAGTTTAGATGCTCCGTCCGACTTTCAAAGCCGCGCAGGAAAATTCAGTTTAAAAAAGGTTGCAGAGTCAAAATGCTCGAGCGCACCGAATCCAAGCGAGCGTTTAAACGCCTAAACGCCTAAACAACCTCAAAATTCCCCGCTCTCCAACGCCTCCTCAATCACCGCATACACCTTATCCAACTGCCCGTCCGTGATGCAGTAAGGCGGCATAATGTAAATGACATTACCCAAGGGTCGCAGCAAAACGTCGCGTTCCAAAAAGTAATCATACAAGCGGTCGCGCAGATTATTGAAGTAGTCGGTTTTGCCTTCCGCTTTAAAATCCATCGCCAAAATCGTTCCGCAGCGGCGCACATTTTCTACATTTTTATACGGCTTTAATTTTTGCAAAAATTCTTCCTGCCGACGACAAACCCGCCGGATGTCTCGCTGCGTTTTTTCCTGTTCCAAAATCTCCAAACTCGCGATTGCCGCAGCGCAGCCCGTCGGATTTCCCGTAAAAGAATGCCCGTGAAAGAGTGTGCTTTTTTTGTTATCCGAAAGGAAAGCGGTGAAAATTTCTTCGGTGCAGGTCGTGACGGCGAGCGGTAAAGAGCCGGCGGTCAATCCTTTCCCCAGACAAACAACGTCGGGCTTTTGCGTCAAATAATCGCTCGCAAACATTTTGCCCGTGCGATAAAAACCGGTCATCACCTCATCGGCGATTGTCAAAACATCCGCCTTACAACAAATTGAAATTAACTCATCCAAAGCCGCCGCCGCGTACATTTTCATGCCGCCCGCGCCTTGCAGCAAAGGCTCGAAAAGAAAGGCGTAAACGTCGTTGTTTTCCAATACTTCGCGCAGGACCGCCGCCGATTTTTCTTCCTGCCCCGAGTAGGGTTCGGGAATGCGCACGACTTCAAAAAGATGCTCCGCAAAGGCATTATTCAAGCCCAAATCACCGCTCGCCGACATCGCGCCAAAGGTCTCGCCGTGAAAAGCATTGTCAAATGTCACCAGCTTTTTGCGCTTGATTTTTTTGTTGTGAAAATACTGAATCGCCATCTTGACACCGATTTCCACCGCCGTCGAGCCGCTGTCCGAAAAGAAAACGCGGCTGTGTTTTTCGGGCAAATGCGGCAGCAGTTTTTCCGCCAATTCCACGGCCGGGTAATGCGTAAACCCGGCAAAGATAACGTGCTCTAATTCAAGCATTTGCGCATGTACGGCATCGGCGAGGTAAGGGTGTGCGTGACCGATGGTATTCGTCCACCAAGAGGCAACGGCGTCGATGATTTCGCGGTCGTTTTCGTCGTACAGCAAAGCACCGTTGGCGCGGACAATCGGCACGGGAGGCTTAGCTACGGCGTGCTGAGTGTAGGGATGCCAAATGACGGCGGCATCGCGATTTTGCAGGTCAGTTAATTTTTCTTTCAAGGTGTTACGGTTTAAATCCGAATCCGGAAGCGGTTCATTTCATAAAGAAACCATCGGGCAAGTGAGTCGCAAAGATAAGCAGTTTCCGAGACTTATTACCCGGCATTTTTCAGTCAGAAAGACCGGGTTAAAATCAATTTTTTCTCGGTACAAATTTCAGGCTTTCCCGCATTTTTGCGGCGGCAGCGGCAACGGTTTTTTGGTTTACTTTCGTCATCTCCTCTACCCTGCCCAACACGGGAACGCCGGTCATTTTGACAATAATTTCTTCGGTCGTCGGGGTCGGTTTTCCGTTAAATATCAAACCGAAAATCGGAATGTTTCGCGCTTGCAACGCATTGATACTCAACAAAGTGTGATTGATGCTTCCCAAATAGTTGCGCGAGACGAGCACCACGGGGATATTCAATTCCGCAATCAAATCAATGATGCAATCTTCGTGATTAAGCGGCACAAAAAGACCGCCCGCGCCTTCGACTATCAGGTCGTTTTCGGTGGTCGGTAATTGAATGTCGGTCAGGTCGATGCGCACCCCGTCGATGTCCGCCGCCGCGTGGGGTGACATCGGCGTATGCAGCCGAAAAGCCTCCGGATGCACATGGCGGCAATCCGTCCATTCTCTGATTTTATCGCTGTCGGTGCGGTCGAGGTCGCCCGCCTGTACGGGTTTAAAATAGTCCGCGCCGAGAGCTTGTACTAAGACCGCACTCGTGACGGTTTTACCGATTTCGGTACCGATGCCGGTGACGAATAGTTGCATTTGCTAAAGGTTGTAAGGTTGTGGAGTTGTGGGGTTGGGGAGTTTTGAGCAGCTTCTTGCGGGTTTGCGTCTTATGACTGCAAAAGACGGTAATTTTTTTCAACAAACAAATAACTAAGATTAAACCCCTCTTTCAAATAAGTCGGCTGAAGCCGGCGACTACTTAGTAACGGCGACTTTCAAGTCGTCCGGAAATAAAATTCATCTGTAAAAATAAGCAACGAAACGTGCTGTTTGCTGTTTCTTTTACGACCGGCTGAAGCCGGCAGTTACCGCTTTTCCGTCTCCTCAGTTACAATGTCGAGGTTAAACCGACCGACACATTGCCCGCCGCCCGATTTATGGCTACTTTTGGGGCAAAACCGCAAGTCTATATGACGATTCTTCGTAAAATACTCTTTCTCTTTTTTTTCTTTGCCGTCTCGCAAAGTGCGCTTGCTCAACTTTATTTGAACGAAGTCTGCTCGGCCAACGACGTGTCCGTCGTTACGGAAAACGGTGATACGCCCGATTGGATCGAGCTTTACAACGACTCTGATTTTGCCGTCAATTTGGCGGATTATTTTCTCAGCGATGATTTTGACGAGCCGAAAAAATGGTCGTTTCCCGCCGCGTTTTTGCCGCCGCAGAGTTACCTTGTGGTTTTTGCCTCGGGCGACGATGAGTTGACCGACGGAGAAATTCATACCAATTTTAAACTGGCAAAAGAAGGAGAAAATCTGGTGCTTTCCGACCCGCAAGGCGCGGTTTTGCAGCGGTTGCGCATTCCGCCTTTAGATACCGACCTCAGCTATGCGAGACTGCCGAGCGGTGAATATTTCTACACGACACAGCCGACACCCGAGGCGGAAAATATGACGAGCGGACAAATTTTTCGTGCCGCTAATCCGGTTTTTTCGCAGACAGGTTTGTTGCAAAACGAGACTTTCAATTTAATTTTAACCGCGCCCGATGCAACTGCTCAAATTCGCTATACTTTGGACGGCAGCACGCCCGACATTGATGATTTTTCATACAACTCCCCCCTTTCGATTTCCGAGAACACCGTGGTACGCGCCCGGGCTTTTTTGCCGAACGGACTGCCCTCGGAGACAATTTCGCACAGTTTTTTATTTAATACCGAACACGATTTACCAATTATTTCGGTAATGACAGAACCCGCTGCCCTTTTCGACCCGATTACGGGTTTGTTTGAAAAAGGACCGGACGCCGAACCTGATTTTCCGTTTTGGGGGGCGAATTTTTGGAGCGACCGCAAAGTGCCGGTTGCCGTAGAAATGTACGACCCGCTGACCGAAGATTTTGCAACTTTCGATGTGGCTTTGGAGACGCACGGCGGCCGCGGCACCCGCACCAATCCGCAAAAGGCGGCGCGTCTGAAAGCGGAGCCGGAATTCGGCAGCGAGGCGATGATTTTTCCCTTCTTTCCGGAGCGCGAAAACACGGATTTTTCGCGCATCGTGCTGCGCAATGCCGGCGGAGATTTTAACTATGCGCATTGCCGCGACGAGTTTTTGGCGCGGTACTATTTACGCGAAAATTTGGACGTCGATGTGTTGGCTTATCAACCCGCCGCATGGTACATCAACGGGGCGTATTACGGCATCATTGCGCTGCGCGAAAAGGGGGACGAATATTGGATGCGGCAAAATTATGACATCCCGCTCACCGACCTCGATTTGCTGGAGGAAGAGACTTTGGTTTTGCGCGGTACGCGTGATAAATTTGCCGCAGACCTGGCTTTTGCTCTCGAAAATGACCTGAGCGACGATGTGCTTTATGCGGAAGCCGCCGCCCGTTTCGACGTCGAAAATATCGCTGATTATTGGATTGCGCAGACGGCGGTCAACAACGCGAATTGGCCCAAAGGCAACATCAAATACTGGCGCGAACGCAGTCCGTCGGGTCGGTGGCGTTACCTGCTTTTTGACTCGGATGTGGCGATGGAAAGACACCCCTGGACGAGTGCGGATAAGGACCTATTGAACGATCGGCTGGAAGATGAAGAACCGGTTTTACACAGTGATTTGATGAATGCGCTGTTGGAAAACGAGAACTATCGTCGTTATTTTATCAATCGTTATGCGGACTTGTTGAACTCGACTTTTCGGGAGGAAAATTGGCACGCGGCAGTAGCGGCACACGAGGCGGAGGTCGATGCGGAAATGCAGCGGCACTTCGGGCGTTGGTCGGGCTGCGAGGACTGTTACAGCTACGCACACTGGCGAGATACGGCAATGGTCGAAATGAAAAATTACACTTTGCAGCGACCGGCTTTGGCGCGAGATTATGTGCAAAGCCAGTTCGATTTACAGCGGCAGGTGACGCTCGATTTGCGCACCTATCCGGCGGAGGCGGGCGATATTTCCGTCAATACTTTGGATGCGGTAAATCTGCCCTGGGAAGGCAAATATTTTGCCGGCGTACCCGTAACTTTGACGGTGACACCGCGCCCGGGTTTTACCTTCAGTCATTGGGCTTCGGTCGAAAATGTGCAAGAGCCTTTGCGCCGGCAAAGTATCACCGTTGACTTTGCGGAAAGCGACGGCATTACGGCGTATTTTACGGCTGATTACGCGGGCTTGGAAGCCGAAATTTCGCCTAACCCGACGCACGACCGGGCGGTTTTGACTTTTACCATCGACCGAACCAAAGCGGTCGAGGTACTGCTGACCGATGCGGCGGGCAGGTCGCTGCAAACTTTGGTCGATAAGCAGTTAAGCGGCGGTACGCACCACATTCCGGTTTCTGCGGCGCATTTGAAATCCGGTACTTACTTCGTGCGGTTGCGCGTGGAAAACCAAACTCAAACCCTCAATTTTGTCAAAATATGAAGCGACTTTTCTTCTGTTGTTGTATCTCCGTTGCGGTAATTTTTGTCGGTTGTGTCGATGACAAATACACGCCGTTGCCGCTGCCCGAAGTTTCGCTTGCCTTCGCTTTACCCGAAGACATCAACGAATGCTCGGGCGCGGAAATGCTGCACGGCGAACTGTGGGTACACAACGACAGCGGCGACGACCCGGTGCTGTATAACGTGGATTTGATAACCGGGGAAATCGAACACCGCACACACCTCGCAGGGGTCGGCAATGTGGACTGGGAAGAAGCGGCATTCAGCACGGAATACGGCTACGTCGGCGACTACGGCAACAACAAAGCGATGCGCACCGATTTAAAAATCATTAAGTTTCCGCTGTCCGAATTGCACCGCGAAACCATCGACGCGCCGCAGGAAATATTCTTCAAATTTGCCGACCAAATCGACTTTTCGGGCACCGATACGCTGCATAATTTTGACATCGAAGCCATGGTCACGGTCGGCGAAGACCTGCATCTTTTTACCAAAGACCGCTCGCACACCGTCATTAATGTTTATCGCCTGACCACCGAAATCACCGACTTCGAGAGGTCTCTGCTGCCCGACGCTACCATCCCCGCCGACGGTATGATTACGGCGGCGGATTACGACGAAGCGACCGGTCGCCTGGCTCTGCTCGGCTACCACGATTGGCGTTTTCCTTTCGACCCGTTTGTGTATATCATTGACGATTATCGCGCACCGAATTGGTCTGCGGAGCGCATGACACATTATGCTTTACCCTTTTCCGGAAAGGCGGAAGCGGTGACTTGGGAGGATGAACGGACGCTGCTGGTGGGCACGGAAGCGGGCGGTGCGGCGGGGGAGAAAGTTTACAGAGTGGCTTTTTAGTTGTCGGTTGCCCGTTGCCCGGCATTACCTGTACCGTAGCATCGACTTTAGTCGATTAGCTGATTTGAATTTCGTAATTTCAGCAGGTCGATTAAAATCGACGCTACGGAAGGAGTAAAGCATAAAAAAGCGACTAAAGAAACAAATCCTTAGTCGCCTCCGTGCATTATTCGAGTCGGTCAGAAATCCACGTCAGTCCACCAACTATCAACCACCAACTACCAACCATTTTACCGTACCAAAGTAATATCTCCCGTCATCCGCACGTCCTGCTCGACTCCGCAGCTCATTACCTTCGCGCTCACCACATATGTAAACACCGCCGAAGTCATCATTCTGCCTTCGTAAATACCGTTCCAGCCCTCGTTCACGTTTTTCACCTCCGCCATCATATTTCCCCAGCGGTCAAAAATCATTAAGTTGTAAGTCAGCACCTCTATATCATTCGCCGCAAATCCGCGTGCCTCGTCGTTTTTACCGTCGGCATTCGGCGAGAAGGCATTCGGGACGTAGATGACGGAAGCGCGGGTGTCCGACTCATTAAGCACTTCCGTTTGCGTCGTTGTCGTGCCGCATTCATCGGTAGCGGTGAAGGTGTAAATGCCCGCTTCCGGAACGGTCAGAGTGTTATCGGTAGTGCCGTCTTGCCACGCTTGCGTAATGTCGCCGCGCCCGCCGAGGACGACGGCATTTAAGGTGACATCCTGCGCACCGCATTCCATGATAACTTCGGGAATTTCAATGCTCAATCGCTCGGTCGCCGGCACTTCGACCGCCTGCTCGAAGACACAATCATTCGCATCGCTCACGTAAACGGTGTACGCGCCGCCGATGAGATTTGTGAAAACAAAATTTTCGCCAAAGGTACTGCCGTCCAAGCTGTACAAGTAAGGCGGATTGCCGCTCGCCGGCTCGACGATGCTGATACTGCCGTCGGCAATATTCCAACAACTGCCTACCGTTGAAACCTCGAAAGCGGCGGCAGTCAGAGCCGTTACCGTTACTTGTACGGTCGAGTCACAGCCCGCTGCGTTGCTCAAGGTTACCGTTTCGGTTTCGCCCGCTGCGATTGCAAAACCTTCGTATTCATAAGTCTCGCCCGCACAAACCGTGAAATTTTCCTCGGTCAAAATCGGAGTCGAGCCGTCGAGCACCTCTACCGTCAGCACGCTTTCGCAGCCGAATTCGTTGGTGTAGGGTATATCGGTCAGCGTGCCGGCTGCCAAAATTTGCCCTTCGACGGTGACGGTTTCGCCCGCGCAGACCGTATAAGTTTCGTTCAGCGGCGGCACAAATCCGTCGATGACCGTGACCGTAACCGTGCTGTCGCAGTCGTCTTGATTAATAAAAGTGAAGGTTTCCGTCGCGCCGGGGGCTATCATATTTCCGGCGTAGTCAACGGCGTTTCCGTCGCAGGAAGTGAGCGAAAGCGCGGTATCGGTTGCGGTCGGGCATTCGACTTGCAGCAACAGATTGACCTCGTATTCGCCGTCGCAGCCGCTGATGATGACTTGCTCCTGCCCGATAACGACCGACAGCGTATCGACTAAATTATCTTCGTCAATCGCAGCGAAATAATTACCGGCGGGTACATTATCGAAGGTAAACAAGCCGTCGGCATCCGTCAAATCGGAACCGGCATTTGTGCCCGTATCGGTCAGTAAAACGACGTCGATGTCAGGCAGCAATTCGTCGCCCGCGTCGATGATTCCGTTTTCGTTGGTATCCAAATATACGTTGCCGTCAATGTCGCCCTCACCGGGTATCAGGTCTAAAGTCAAAATGTCGGAAGTCGCCTCGCAGCCGAAAATATCGACCATGACGAGGTAATATTTGCCGCTTTCTTCGGCAATCAAATCGGCAACCGTACCCTCGGGCGCGGGAATTGCCGTGCCGTCGAGATACCATTGATAGCTTGCGATATTTTGCAAAGTCGGCAGACAAATCGTGTCGGGCGCGCAGCGAGTATGACAGCCGTCGGGAATTTTGTCGATGTCGGGCGCGTTTTCGACTTCGATGTGGTTGCTTTCACCTTCGCAGCCGAATTCATTGACCGCCGTCACCCAATATTCGCCGCCGGCAATGATGACGATGCTCGTGCCGATTTCGCCGGTATTCCAAACGTAGTCGAAAGAAGCATTAGGATTTTGCACACTAAAAGTCGCACCCGAGCCGGCACAAATCGGGGTGCCGCTGTCGCTGATAATCGTGACGTTTTGCGGTACGCCGTGCACGATGACCTGATACGCGCTGACGTTGGTGCAGCCGGTATTGGTGTCGGTAATCGTGACTTCGATGTCGTAGGTTCCCGCCTCTAATTGATTGCCTTTGTCTTCCGAAAATTCCTGCGTCGCGGTCATACTGCCGCCTAAATTCCAACTGTAAGAGTAATTTGTCACATTTTCAATTTCCAAAAAGACATCCTCACCTTCGCAGACTTCATGCGTCGAAAAATTGTAGGCAACGGGATTGTCGAATTCATCGTATTCTACCGCATAAATATCGCCTTGCGGCAGCGGAATGACCTCGACGGGCTGACCTGCGGGAGAGTAAGCACAGCCTTCGTCGTCCGTGACGGTCACGTCGTAAACGCCGCCTTCGAGAACGGTAATCGTCTCCGTATTTTCGCCCGTACTCCAAAACCAAGCCGTGCCGCCGGGCGGTGCCGTTAAAGTTGCCGCGTCGCCCTCGCAGACGGAAGCGGAGGGTGCGACCGCAATGCTGCCCGCCAAATTATTCGGCTCGACGGTAATGGTGGTCGTGTACGTTTCGGAGCAGCCGTAAATACTCACAGCGGTCAAAGTCACGTCGTAGTCGCCGGGAAAAGCGTAGGTGTGGTACGGGTTAAAAGCCGTTGCGGTATTGGCTTCCGCACTCGTCGGGTCGCCGAAATCCCACTCGACTTCGGTGACGTTGGCGGCGACTTGGGCGATAAATTCTAAAGAAGTCGCGGCACAGTTAACCACAGGCTCGTCAAAAGAAACCGTCGGCTGCGCGTACACGGTGACTTGTGAGGTTCTGGTGGAAATGCAGCCCGCGGTACTCGTCACGGTCAGCGAAACCGTGTAGGTGCCTGCATCCGCGTAGATGTGCGTCGGCTCGGCAAGGATCGAAAAATTATCGGTGCTCGTCGGGTCGCCGAAGTCCCAGGTGTGGGTTGCAATGCCCTCGCCGGGAATAAAAGTGGTCAAGTCGGTAAAAAACATTTCCTCGCCGCGACAGGCGGACTGCGCGTCGAATTTTGCGGCAACGGGCACGGTGATAATGTCCAAACCGGAGCAAAGATTAGTACCGCCGCTGCCGTTGTCGATAAAAGCATTCACGACTACCCGATAAAAGCCTGCATCGGCAAAAGTGTGGGACGGGTTAGTTTGGGTGGAGAATGAACCGTCGTTAAAATCCCAAACGACCACAGACTGCACGCCGGGAGCGGTGGTTTGAAAAAGTAAAGTATTGCATTCGGGATTGGGTGTCGCACTAAAAGTAACGGGGTCTAAATCGTCGCACAGCACAATCGGTTCGCCGTCATTCGGATTACTGCACTGCCCGCCGCCCGTCGGGTCGCAGCCTTCGGAAACGGTGATGATATTTGAAACCACCGAGCAACCGTTGACATCGGTGACGGCAACCTGATAATTTCCGGCGGCTGCGGTCGGCAAAATCGGGGAATTTGTGCCGACTGCCGTACCGTCTAAAGTCCATTGAAAAGTGTAACCGGTTTCGGTATTTTCGGCGTACAGCACGGGGAAAGAGCCGCCTTCGGCAAGACAGGCAAAATTATTGTCGGGCGTAGAAATGCTGACCGACGGCGGCGGGTAGCGACGAATTTCAAAAGCAACATTTTCCGTGCAGCCGAACTCATTCGTCACCAAAACATCGTAGAAGCCGGGGCCTAAGTCGGGTGTCGCATCCGTAGAAACGACCGCGCCGTTTTCGTTTTTCCAAGCATAAGCATTGTAAACAACGGTCGTACTAACGGCGGCGGTTTCATTGAAACACAACCACTCGGGCGCGTTGACGACCGGCGTCGGTTTCGGGCGTACCAAGACGGCGGTGGTTTCCGTCGTGCCGCAGACGGTGAGATTGATTTGAGCATTGCCGTCGTTCGTCCAAAAGACTTCGATTTCGTTGCTGC
This sequence comes from Saprospiraceae bacterium, assembly GCA_020629965.1. Taxonomy (GTDB): domain Bacteria; phylum Bacteroidota; class Bacteroidia; order Chitinophagales; family Saprospiraceae; genus JAHDCG01. The sequence continues at coordinate 48,829 of JAHDCG010000029.1, forward strand.
CCGCGCCGCTTGCGATGGTGCCGGCGGAGGCAGGAATGATTTCCCAAGCATAATCGACGCCGGCGTAATCGGTTGCGGTGTAAATCGCGGTTTCTTCCAAACAAACGTCTTCATCGCCCGTGACGGTGACGGTACCGAGGGGATTTAAGTTGACCGAAATTTGGTCGGAAAGACAGTTTAAACCTGCATTGTCAACTTGTGCTACGGCGAGACTGTACGTGCTGCCCGCCGACCAGGTGACATTAATCGTGCTGCCGAAAGCGGTGGAAATCGTGCCGTTGTCATTAATTTCCCACACAAAAGACGCCCCCGCCAAAGTCGAAACGGCGGTGTAGGCATACGGCTCGCCGGGGCAAACGGTCAGCTCGCCGTTAATGCCGGTCGGCGCAACGGGCATGGGGTTGACGAGGACAATAAACTCATAAGAGTCTGTACACCAATCAGTTACGTTAGCGGGCGTGACGACCATACGGTAAGCTCCCGGTCCGGCGTTCACGGCGGGCGAAGAAAAGGTCATGCCGTTTTCGGTAAAAATACTCGTGCCGTCGGGGGCGAAAAGTTCGTAATCGAGACTTGCCGCGCCGCCGTTTTCGGCGTTGACGCCGGTAAAGGTAACTGTTTCGTTTTCACAGGCGACGGGGCTGCTTTGCACGTAAAATTCGGGCAAAATCGCTACCGGCAAGTCAGCCGAGCCGCCGCATTCCAAATAACAGTTTTCGTACACGACCGAGACGGATTGGGCGTTATTCGGCACGTTGCCTTCCCATTTAACGGTGATTTGGTGCGTGCTTTGTCCGTCGATGATGGTGCCGAAATTGCTGACCGACCACACATAATCCGTGCCGTCGTATTTGGGTAAAGTGTAAATGGCTTCGGTTTCGTTGCATACTTGTGTCGGGCCTTCTATCGTCGCGTCGTCGCTGATAATCGGGATGAAGGCGACGTTGGGTAAAGTACAAACATTGCCGGTACAGCCGCTGACCGCGAGAGAAATTTCGCCTTCCGGACCGCTGCCCCAGTTGACGGTAACAAAGTCGTCATTCGCGCCGCCGCCGTCGGTTATTATGCCGTTGCCGCTGATTGTCCAGTCAAAGCTGCCGCAATCTGCATCGGAGGTATAGGTTACTTCGGTGTCTTCGCAAATGGTGCCGACGCAGCCGATTTCGGGGACGTCCGCGTCGATGACATTGACAGTCATTAACATCGTATCGGCGCAAAAACAGTCGTTGCGGGCGATGAGCGAAACGGTGTAAGTCCCGGGATTTTCGTAGAGGTGCTCGGGGTTGGTTTGTACGGAGGTGTTGAAATCACCAAAATCCCAGATAAAAGTACCCGCGCCGGTCGATTGATTTTCAAAAAACAAAGACTGCCCTTCGCAGATTTCAACGGTATTGCCGGAGGGGGCGGGTGCCGTGGTGAATTGCGCGTCGGGTTCTTCTAAGATATTGACGCAGATGGTGGCGGAGGTAGGGCAATTGGTTGTAGTTTGGCACTGGTCGGCGATGGTAAAAGAGCGGGTAATTTCGCAGCCTACAGCATCGGTGATAGTCACTTCGTAATCGCCCGCGCACAGACCTTCGAGACCGGAGCCGGTGCTGCCGTTGTTCCATTGGTAGGTGTAGGGCGCGGTTCCGCCTTCGGCAATCCAAAAGCCCCCGCCGTTACAGGCGTTACAGCCGGTGGTGAGGGTCAGAAATTCGGGGTAGGCGGAGAGGGAACAAACAGGGTCTTCGCCGAGTATAAAACTACAAGAAACACTTTCACCGGTTTGTATATCCGTCACATTGACAAAGTATTCACCCGGTGCAAAAAGTTGACCGATTATATTTAAACCAACACTGCCGGTCGTTTCCGAAACAAGAATAGGTCCGTCGAATACTTCGATTATGTACTCGGTATCCGGATTACCTTCAATATACACGTAGCCCTCGCCAAAGGAGATATCGGGTACACCGAAAGCCTCCCCGCAATTGATAAAAAACCCCGTCAAAGTATCCTGCGCATTCGTAAAAACCGTCACACTCCCCTCGCCCGCTTCTTCCCAAGTGACGACTACGCTGCCGAAACCGTTGCCGTTATCAATTTCAAAATTGTCCGAACCTTCGACTGTCCATTCGATGTCGCCGCCGCTTTCGGTGAAGTAGGTAACGGTCGTACCCGCACAGACGGTTTCGCAGTCGCTGTAAGGGGCATCGGGGCAGGCGGGAGCGGTACTTTCGATGACCGTAGCAAAGCCGGGGTCGACGATGTAGGTAAAAGAGGCTTCGGTATTAAATTCGTTGTCAAAGGCAATCAATGAGTAAGTACCCGGCAAATCAAAGCAAATTTCAATCGGATTCCCGTTGTAAATGTTACCGTTGCTGAGTTGCCAGGTGACTTCTTGGGGCGTGAAAACTTCGCCGTTTGCATCGGCAATATAGTAGGTAAATGTACCGCATTCACCGTCACAGACAACCTCGGTGCCTTCGATGTAGGCGGTTTGATTTTGGGCGAAAAGGGTGGCGGAAGCCGAGAAGAAAAGTAAAAACAGTAAGGCTAAATTTTTCATGATTGTATTTTCAGTGAGGAATTTTAAGTGTCGTTGTGCAGCAAAGACCGAAGAGACCGTTTTTTCGCTGTCCGAGGTTTTCGCAACAAAGGTAATTGTCAGAAATTTAGCAAAGCGGGAAATTTAAAAATTTCGGGGCAACGAATTTGTGAAAGGGGTCGAAAAGCGGGTGAATGAGCCGATTTGTTTAGGCGTTTAGGAGGTTTAGACGTCTAACGGCTCTAAACAACTAAACGATTTAAACAACAAAAAAAGCGGCTTACCGAGTCCATACCCGATAAGCCGCTTTTAGTCATTAAAATAATCCTGTTAGAATTTCAAAACCCGCTGCACAAAGGTCTCGCCGCCCGCCGTCAGGCGCACGAGGTAAGTCCCTTTCACGTAGTCGTTCAGGTCTAACCGGACGGAGTTGGTGCCTTTGTAGCTTGTCTCCGTCACCGTTTGCAAGGTACGTCCCTGCATGTCGATAACTTCGATGAAAGCGTCGTTTCCGTCGTTGCTGATGTAGTTCAGAGTCAGGTCGCCGCCCGTCGGATTCGGGAAGGTCGTGAAGCCGTTTACGGCAGTCAAACCGCCGCCGGGCAGTTCCGGATTTTCGATGTAACTCAACGTTACCGTGATACTGACGCTCGACTTATTGCCGCAGGCATCGTAAGCAATCCAGCTGTGGGTGATGCGGCCGTCGGCGTGGGTATAAATGTGCATGTCGTTCATGCTGACGTCGCTGCACTCGTCGAAAGCGTTGACTTCGGGAGCCGACCAAGAAGAGTATTGGTAGAAAGACATTTCCAAATTCTGTGACTCGATATTAAAAGTCGGTGCGACATCATCGACTACCGTCAGGGTGTGTACGCGAGAGAAAGCATTACCGCAATCATCCGTTGCCGTCCAGGTGCGGGTGTAGCTGCCGACCACGTCTTCGCAGTCGGAGTACTCGACCGCATCGGCGAAAGTCAGGGTGACACCGCCGCACAAATCAGCCGCAGCGGGTGTGCCGAATACGACTTCTTCGTCGCAGTTGATGGTCTTGTCGGGTGCGAATGATAAGAACTCAGGCGCGGTCGTGTCGGTCGTGGTGATGGTTTGCTCACAGACGGCGGTGTTGCCGCAGGCGTCGGTTGCCGTCCAGCGGCGCGTGTGGGTTTTGCCGTCGGCGCAGGTGCCGTTATCGACGATGTCTTCGGTTTCTACCGTGAAGCCGTCGGCGCAGTTGCTTTCGCAGGTCGGCGCGTCGAATTCCAAAGCCGCACCGCATTCCGCCGTTTTATCAACGGGCAAAGCAGTAAAGCCTAAAACAATCGGTGTCGGCTCGGACTGTACCGTGATGGTTTGAGAAACCGAAGCCGCGTTGCCGCACTCGTCGATTGCCGTCCAGGTTTTGGTTGTCGTGTAGCCTTCGGGGCAAGTACCTGTGCTCGTAATTTCTTCGGTAACGGTAAATCCGAGACAAGCGTCTTCTACTTCTACCTCGCCGAATTCAGGCTCTGCGGGGCATTCGATAACCATATCGGCGGGTACGAAAGTGAAAACGGGTGCTTCCACATCGGGCCATACGATTAAAGTTTGTGAAGCCGTCGCTACGTTGCCGCACTCGTCGGTCGCCGTCCAAACGCGCGTAATCGGGAAATCCGCATCGCAGACATAAGGTGCCAATTCGTCTTCAAAAGTCAAGGTGACTTCGCCGCAGGCATCGCCCACGCTGACCTCGCCGAAGCCGTCGGGATAAGCCGTACAGTTCACGTCGCCGCCCTCGGGTACGAAAGAGAAGACCGGCGGAGTAGTATCGGTAGAGTTGATGGTGACAGTGGTGGTGGCGACATTGCCGCAGTTATCCGTTGCCGTGAAAGTGCGCACGAAAGTAAAAGTACCCGAGCAAATTTGGCTCGTGAATTCTTCCGTTTCGGTAATCGTCACTTCGCCGTCGGGGCAGGTCGTTGTTGCCGTTACGTCGCCTTCGGGCAATGCGTCGGTGCAGTCGATGTCGATGGTCGTCGGCGGGGTGATGGTGATGACCGTTGGCGTTTCGGGATTGACAACAACCTGTGCGCCTTGTGCATCCAAAGACGCGCAGATAGTACCGCCGTTTTCTTGGAATAAGGGCAACACTTCAAAAGCCGAAGTAGAACCCGGCACGATAATGCTCAAATCCAAAGTCGCGGGGTCATATACTAAGGTGTGAATGGTGTACTGACCCTCCGCATTGACGGTAAAAGAAGGAATAGCCGAAGTCTGTGTGATAATTAAATCCGAGTAGTCTTCGGTCAAAACGTAGATGACTTCGTAGCCCTCGGGTACGGTCGGAGCAACGTTAACGGTAGCGGAAATTTGTGCGCTGCCGTCGGTCAGTTCTACCGGATTTTGGTCGATAGTCAGGCTGCCCGCCGATGCGACACAAGGCTCTTCTTCTACCGTGACGGGTGCGCCCGTTGCGTCCAAAGAGGCGCAGATAGTGCCGCCGTTTTCTTGGAATAAAGGCAAAATATCGCCGGCAGTAGTAGTACCGAGCACAATCGTGCTCAAATCTAAGGTCGCGGGGTCATAGACTAAGGTGTGAATGGTGTAGTCGCCCGTTTCGTTCACCGTAAAAGAAGGGGTAGCGGAAGTTTGCTCGATAACCAAATTCGCACCCGAAGTCAAAACGTAAATAACAGTATAGCCGTCAGGAACGACCGGCGCAACCACCGTCGAAGCGGAAATTTGCGCGCTGTCGCCGGACAACTGCACGGGATTTTGGTCGATAGACAAAGTACCCGCAGAAGCTATGCACTCGCAGTCGCCGGTTACGGTGACGGTTGCCTGCAAAGTCGTGGTATTGCCGCAGGCATCGGCGAAAGTCCAAGTGATGACTTGCACGCCGTCGTCGTCAAAGCCGTCTTCGGAGTAGCTGCTCGTGATGGTAATCGGGTGATTGAGGTCGGTGACCGGACCCCAATATGCGCCGTAGCTCTCGAGAGTTTCCTCGAAGTCCGGGTCGCTGCAGTCGATGACTAAGTCGAAGGGCTTCACACAGGTCGGCGGCGTGGTATCGCTCAAAGTCGCGGTGCGCGTGTAGTTGATGACGTTGTCGCAGTCATCGGTGTAAGTAAAGGTGACGCTGATGCTGCCGGAAAAATTACCGCAATTCGAGTTGAAATTTTCAATCTCGAAGTTGTTAGACCATTGTGCCGCGCCGCAGCCTGCCGCCGGAATGACGACCGCGCCGCCGTTGTCTTCTACCCAATCGTAGAGGGGCGTGTAGGCATTTCCGTAGGTTTCGTAGGAAATGTTGGTGGCCGCCTGTACGATTTGCGGGGCGGTCGATTGCGCATTCAGGTTAAATGCGAAACAAGTTAACAGCAGTGCGCAGAAGCCCGTGACTGTTGCTCGAAAAAATTTGTAAGAATTTCTTTTCATGATTGAATTTTTTGATGTGCAGTTTTCCCGAACATGATTATAATTTGTTTGAGAAAAGGTTTATGAATGTGAACTTTAGAAGGATTTATTTTCTACAAGAATTATCTTGCTTTTGACAAATGACGATAATCCGTTTTTTTTTATCGGTTCGGAGGAAAAAAAGAAACAGCGCGGGTTGCGTAAACGGGCAGGGGCAATTTTGCACGAAAATATAAGAAGTGAATCATATATTAAAAATACAAAGTCGATTATACCTGATACCGGGTATCCGTCCGAGGTTTCTGAAATTACTTTTTACTGAGCAGTTGGGAAAATGAGCATACCGGGGAGAAAGTCAATCGGCAAAAATCGGGAGGAAATTTGCGCTGAAACAGTACGCATTTCGTATAAAAAGAAGGAAAAACGATGATTTATCTGTAAAATTTGTTGCGTAATTCTAATTTCGGAGCTACGCATCTGCTTTTGTTTTATCGTTTTAACAAATATAAGGAAAACGGGCAAGAAAGGCAAACCGTTACATTACGGGACTTTTGAATATTTTAAATTTCATTTTATAATTGCGGCACAACGGTATTTTTA
>JAHDCG010000169.1 GCA_020629965.1 Saprospiraceae bacterium
TATCCTTCATTAGCATATTCAGTTGTCAAAAAGACTCTGATATAGTTAATGAAGAAATAATCCAAGCAATATCTGCTTTTAGTCCTTCTTCTGACAATGTCATTAGTATAGAGGAAGCGCAAAACATCTTTTACGGACAAAATTTTGACCAAGTTCCTTCTGAGAACATAAGCTCTTTTTCCAATTCCGAAAGAAAATCATGTTCAGACATAATTCCTATGTGGGACTTAGCACGTACACCTCAAACGATAAGCGAGAAAGGACTCACTATCGTACCGGTCAAAGTTCCCAAAGAAGTTAATCAACATGGTCGCGGTGCTCAGTTAGTTTTTTATCCGGATGCAGGTTGCGAAACGCCTGTTGAACTTGTCATTTATCAAGCATACGAATACGATGAAACTCGACCGTTCCATATTGAAAATAGTACGTTTAGTGGCTTTGTGTCAGTATTTAGCTATTGTGACTGTTCAATTAATGCTTTTCCGGTTACAGAGGGAAGAATTTTAGAGCCGGTTGAAACTTCTTTTGAATTTCCGGAATGTACATCAGACGTAGCCGACGAAAGGAATATGTGGTGGCAGGGTGGATTTGGCGATGATGATACCGGGGGAACTGGAATTGGAAAACCAAGATGTCCGTGGGATAAAGACCTGTGGGATCATATTGTAAACTTTTTTGAAAATATAGGGGAAGGTTTAGGAAATATCAATTTAGGTGACGGGGAGGGAAATGCCGGTAATCCGAGTTATTCTTGGACGCCTTCGAGCTATACAGGATTTCCTTATTATGTCGGTTCCAACGGAACAGCCGGCGGCAGTGGGGGTGGTTCCTCTTCAGTCATGACGAGTATTTTTCAAGGTGTATTTTTTAATGGTGAGGGACAAACAGTTATCGACCTACTCAATGAAATTATAGCTGAGCAAGACCTGGGTATTTGTACAGAACAATTACACAATTCGTTGTACAGCTGTATGAATGAAAATTTGAGTGATTTTCAAACAGGACCGCCGCCGCCGCCGGGTGAAACGTTGAGCCTTAACGCCTACATCAGCGGAATAATGAACATGTCTTCAAATTCTTCCTGTTTGTCGAGTTTAATCACTTCTTACAGTACAAGTACAAACATGGAAGGCGATGACGGTTCTTTGTTATGCTTTATTCAACAGAATAACAACTTTGACATCGATGATACGGATTTATTGCAAATAATGAAAGACGAATGTGGGGATGATGGAGATTGCAAATTAGATTTGATTAATTGCTTTAATCGGTTAGATGCGCTACAAACCACCCACGAAATAACTCTAAATGAAAAAAACATTAACGATTTATTAAATAGTGATATAGATTTGTGTACAGCTACAAATAGCGTACTTAATAGATGGTTATTTTTGAATACTCAACTCCCTGATTCAGAAGAGGGGGTCTTTACAGACCCACTCCTAAACGGTGATATATGGGCTATTGGAGCACCTATAAAACAACAGTTACAGAATGATTGGAGCGGAGACCCTGAAGCACTTGCAAAAATTAATAGTTTCTTTTCGTGCAGAGTTCTTTCCATGGCAATAGAAGATGTTGTATTAGAATCATTAGCTAATTTTGACGATAATAATAGTCCAATACCCGGGTCAGGAATGACTGCAAAACCAGATGGATATAACTTCCAAACTTATATCGGTCCTGGAGATCCTATGGCATTATATCATTGCATCACCGAAGTAAAAACTAAGTTTTCCAGTCCGTTTAATTTTACTTGGTCTTCTAACCCTGATCAGTTCTCACAATATATATCTTTCTTAAATGAAAATCAGTGGGAAGGGTTAGCACCAAATACTTTATATTTGATTTTACCCTCAGGTATCAGTATAGACCCAACAATTCTAAATCAATGTACACAAAATAATGTAAACTTGATTGTTTCAAGAATTGAAATGAGTTCATGGGATTCGGATTTAGTTAGAGTAACTACTCCCAAGTCAATGAATAAATGGCAAATCTCTTGGCATCCTGCTCAATTTGAATTTATGATTAAGATAACTGGAGAAAATGAACTACAAGGTCCATGGGGGTTTTTCAACTACGATTATGTTAATTTGAGAGACGCAATCGAGGCAAGAGCCGAATCATTCGAGCAATCATATTTGATAGGCGACGAAGATATAAACTGTCCACCTGAATAAAAATCCAATTTCCAACTTCAAATTAGTGAAAATTTCAAAAATTCAAAGGAGGTCATTCTGACTAAGTAATTAACCTATTTTGAAGTTGGATTTTAATTATTAAACTTAAGAATTGACTGCAATCATGAAAGAAATAAAATTCAAAACTATAAAAAAATACGGAGAAAATCACTATTCATTTGAAGCTCTGAGTAATCGTAAAGCAGATAGAGCTCTCTCTTCATTTCAAGTGCTACATGAACTAAAGGGATATCCTCTCTATACAGTTAATGATGAGTTAGAAAAGGATACAGAATTTAAAGCGTCTTTACTGAATAACAATATGGTAAGATTAACAGGACAGTATATTACATATTTATTTCCTACTCTGGCAGATTTTGAAAATTTCATAATAACGCGAAAGCACATTTATGACAGTATTGTAGGCAATTCAGCAAAACTTGCTTCGATGGCAAGTTATTTTAAGAAAAAAATAGTCACCGATTTTCCTCAAAAAAGATTTTTTACAGATAACGAAGGTAACAGAATTCCCTATATGGTTTATAACGAGTTAAGTTCTAAAAAAAATTCAAAAAATTTAGAGAACCCCGGTTACGATAGTGTAAAAAAGGATGAAAGGATTATTTACGGGGAAGACGGAAATGTTACTTTTATCAATACAATAACAAAGAAAATTTTTATTTTTAGAAATGAAAGAGACTTTAATCTTTGGTACATTATGATACGCAAGTTATGGAAAGGTAGTGAAATTGTGTGGAGAGGCATGAATCCTTACGGCAAAAATTTATTGCAAAAAAAAGAGGAACAGTTTTTAAAATTAACCCAACTGCTTAAAATTAAAAGAGAAGACTTAAGATATTCGAGGGGTAAAGACCGCATGGTTTCTGATGCTCTCAAAAAGTTTACATTTAGTACCGAAACTGTTTTGAACTTATTTTTGCCTTTAACTATGTATGTGGGAGAATTGCAAATCAATACATTTGGCGGCGAATGGAAATTGATTAAAAACGAGGTGATTGACTCCTACATTCCCTTCATTCACTTTCAAAATTCCAATTTCGATATAGGGAAACATTTGATGTGGGAAATTCTAAATCCAGATGACTCTTCTTTTCCTCCGCTTACTTCTATTTTATGGAATGGTAAAACAAGGAAACCAAGTTGATTAACAGATATATACAATATCTGTTTACAAAAAAGAGAAAACATGCGAATTCTTGTAGTATTTATTGAAATGTTAATTGGCTTTTATTCTGTTTCAATATACAATGATTTTATCATTATCAGTTTTCACGGTGACTCAATTTCAAATCCTTTTATAGTTGAAGGAGTTTTAGATTTACAAAATCGTAAAAATCATACCATCAGAAAGGATACTGTTTTAAGTTCTGTTGATTTTAAAAAATGTTACTAACCCAAATTTGACGGTATTAGAAAACAACATAGTTGAAGAAAACCATATATTTTTAGATTTCAATGCCAAAATATACCTTCAAAAATTTTCAATACGAAAATATTTGAGAAATCAAGGAAATATTGAGTTAATGATAGAAAAAACAGCGGGTAATATTCCGTTACTCAATAAATATGTCGAAATGGAGAATCGTAAGAGAATACCATTTATAGGGAGAGAATACAGCGAGTCAAATTTATACACTCTCCAATCTCTTGATGTTACTCATGAAAAACCTGTACTTGTTACAAAGTTAAATTCTCTGGAAGAAAGAGATATTGTCCCATTAGAAATTCAGAAAATTATTGAGTATCTTCAAAAAAAAAGAAGGTCAATTTCCCTTGAAAGTATGAAAGAAATAAAATTCAGAACCCGCTCGGTCTCGAAAGACGTATAGGTTTTACAAACCACTCGGCAGGATTTATAATACTTATCCGCCATTTCTCTGACTACAAAAAAGCGAATCCGGTCGAAGCAATGTAATCGACTCACAATTAGCCATTAGGCAACATATATATGAAACATTTCACTTACGACAGTACCTTCTCTCATGAGCATTTAAAATCTTTTCAAGATATTTCAAATTACAAAATAACAAATATTATTTTTATAAATAATCATCGGATTTCAAATTCATTTACTGACTTTGGTCACTCAACTAATAATCGTCATTTTCATAAAATAACAGGTGACGGCAGGGTTCGATTTGTTTTGAGAAATGCCGAGTCTTTAGACTATTATATCTTTGATTTTAAAATTGAAAAACCGGTCGAGACAATTTTCGGAGTTATTCATATTTTTAATATTCTTCAATTTGAACCCGTCACCGTAAATAATCAAATGCTTAATTTTGACGACATTTTCTACAGCGGAGAGAAAGTCGATAACAGCATGAATTGCGAATTAAATTTTACAATCAGTAAAATCGAAATTTACGGAGCAAGAAAAAAAGGTGTAAGAGAAGAAACCTCCTTTTCATCGGAAGCGGTGACCTTTGACGTGTCGATAGATTCTTTGATTGTATTATATTCAAATTGCAAAACGGCTTTGGTTGTAAAAGGACAGCAGCGAAAATCCGGTGTAGAAATAGATATAGTAGAAGCGGCTAATGTAGATACATATTTGCAAGAAAGAATATACGAGGCTGAAAATGATTGGGGAGATAAATATTATACATTGATTACATCAATAAATTAATTAAAAAACCGCTCGGTCAGTACTTTCTATACACCTCAGCTCTGTAGAATTTACCGCTCGGTCAATATCTCTCCCTCTCGGTCAACACCTTCCCCTCCCCCGCACGGTTTTGGACATATAAATCCCATCCGCTGGTATCGACGCAGTCCCCAAGATTGTGTTCTCGTCAAAATGAAAGCATAAAAATCACAACGCATACCAACAGTCTACCCTCTAAAAAAACAAACTGAAAACTCCGCTTCAACGTTATAATGCCCTTACCACAAAATAAATAAACAAATACCGGTAAAATTTCAAAGAACATCAGACTCCATCGTATTGACTCTGCCTGCTGAGATGAACATTTACAATATACAGCGATTGATTGATAAGTTTAACGCTTTGGAAATCCTATCGCGCAGTAAAGCGACCGAAGAGCAGGTAAACGAATTAGTCGCCGCCTCAAAAGGTAATTGGTCTTCCGTTATGAAGGTTAAGTTGGCACAGACGGATGAGTTTAAAGACTTGTTTTGAGCATGGATATTTACGTTGTCGATACCATTCAGTCAGCATCTTCTGCATTTTAGCTTGGCAAAATTCACAAATCATATCCACTAAATCGCCACAATCTCCAACAGCTTATTTTCTTTAAAAAATAACAGCCAAAGCAGTAAAATTCGCACCAAAAAAATCAACCTAACCAAAACAAAATGAACCCAAACTTCAAAAATATCCTCATCATCTTACTCGCCCTTTCACCGATTATCCTAAGCGGACAATCACAAATACGGAAAAATGTAAGCCTCGGAATCGGCGCAGGATTGAGTTGGAACGACGTGTTTAATCATATCAATGATGGCGAATTCGACATGAAATTTTCACCCGTATTACTTACCGTGCATGCACAAAAACAACTGAGCGAAAAGTGGTATTTGCTCTCCGAGTTGGACTACATTCATAAAGGGCCCGAAGACTATGTGATTGATTATTTGGTTCTCTCGGTCCTTCCGAAATATACTCTTTTTCCGAATGCAAATATTTCGATTTTAGGCGGGCCATACATCGGTTATCTGTTTGAATACAGAGACTCCGGCAGAGTCACCGAAACCAATGCCTTGAAAGATTACGACTTGGGATTCGATGCCGGCGTAAGTTTTTCAAAGAAGATTGGCAAGAAAGCGGAATTTTTTGTTTCTCCGCGCGTGGAGGTCGGTTTGATTAGGTTTTCTTATTCCAATCACTTGTCACTTCAATTGAAAACGGGGCTTAGATTTGGGTAGAGTAACTGTATCTCAGGGTTACTAAACTTTGAAAGTTTAGTAACCCTTTCGGCAAAAAAAACTCACAATCTGACTGCCATAAAACGGTACAAACACTAACTTCGCCTCGCCTTTAATTTAAAAGAACCACCACCACAAAAAAAATCAAACCATAGACATTTTCCACGGAAACAGAAAATTAGAAGAAGCCGTCATGTACGCCCTCGATTGGGGCATTTTCTTACGGCACGATTTGGACAGCCCGATTGCGCCGTTCATGTATTTATGGAACGGGGAGGAAAGACAGACGCGGGTGTTGATGACGGACGGCGACCCGGTCGAGTATGCGAAAAAGGTGTTGGAGTCGGAGGAAAAATCGTTTCAGCGGTTTGTCATCGGTATGGAGGGGTATCTGCGCGACGAGAAAAACGAGCGGACGGATGCGATAATCGTACAGGGATTTGACAAGACGCAGGAAAAGGGAACGGCGTTGGGGCAGATGTTCGAGCCGAAGGAAAAAAACGGAACTTTCCGAAAAATCGACCGGGTGACGTATTTGGGCAGTCCCGCACTGCATCTGCCGGTCGAAACTACCGACAATCCGGATTACTCCGTCGAAGAACCCGGCTTTAATGCCATGAGCCTGAAAGACGGTGATTTGACGCAGATTTTGGCATTTGTGACGCACGGCAATCCGTCGGTGGTTGCCGATACCGTCAGGCGTTTTTTGCGGGCTAAACTGACGGACAACACGGCGGCGACTTTCAGCGGTCGGTTCGATATTCAGATAACGCCGGGCATGATTAACCACGATGATTTTTTGAAATTTTTGGTCGTCAATGCGGCGGACGAAGAACGGAAATCGCCCCGGGGCACGGAGTGGGAAAGTAAAACGGGCAAAAAAATTTTGCTGAATATCAACCACGGCGAGAAGCGTTTTTTGACTGAATTCGAGACCGAAAACAAACCCGTCGGTGCCCCGCCCGCTGCCGAACCTAAAACAGAAAAGAAAGCCAAATACGCCGCTTTCTCTGAGTCGGAACTGAACCGAGAGTATCGCCGCATCTTGTCCGTACCCAACGCACGGACAAATTTTACGGCTCTTAACGACATGGCCGAACTGATGACCGAGTACGAAAAGCGCGGTATCGCTATGCCGGGTAAGGGGGCGGAGAAGAAGCCGTGGTGGAAGTTTTGGTAGGCGGGTGATTTTCTTCAGTCCAAAACCCAAAAACCAAGAAGCGTTGCAAGCACCGGTCAAGCGAATAATGAGGCGGACATTCACAAAAACCGACATATATCGTAACAAAAACAATCCTCATAACCATGTACCTCCTTGCTACAGCCTGCAACGCGCCGTCCGAAAATACCGCCGCATCTATACAAGTCAAGCTGAATTGAACTCAATTTAGCTCGTATCGCTACAAGACAAAAACCACGAGTCTGCCCCCACTAAAAACCAAACCGATTAAAACAAAAACAGACAGACTGTTCTGTTCTCTTCCGATTTTTCCTACCTTTACTTTTTCAAAATCAACAACGCTGACATGAGTACACCGCGCCAAAGAATATTGGAGATTACTTCGGACTTATTTCACCGACAGGGTTACAACCGCACGGGGGTAAACCAAATAATCACGGAAGCGAAAGTGGCAAAAGCGAGTTTTTACGGTCATTTTCAATCGAAAGAAAATCTGTGCGCCGTCTATTTGGAAGAAAGACACGATTATTGGTTTGCGGCTTTGCGAGAGTTTATCGACACCGCTGCCGACGGGCGCGAACGGGTTTTGGGGGCGTTCGATTTTCTGATTTTCATGAATGAAAAAGAGAATTTCAGCGGGTGCAGCTTTCTGAATATCATATCGGAAATCTCGCCGGAACAAACCCGACTTGCGAAAATCGTCCGCAGTCACAAGACGGACTTGCGCCGATTTTTCGCTGCCGAAATTGCCGACGAACTAATGGCCGTGCAGGTCTATCTGCTTTTTGAAAGCGCAATCATCGAAAGCCGGGTTTTTCGGTCGAACGAGTTGATTGAAAAAGCGAAACAAATTGTTAAAAATATAATTTAAAAAATCATGGAACAGAAAAAACCGTTGCCGCCGTTTACCGAGGAAACCGCAAAACAGAAAATCCAAATGGCGGAAGACGCTTGGAACTCGCAAAATCCCGAAAAGGTCAGCATGGCTTACAGCGAAGACAGCGAGTGGAGAAACCGCAGTCAATTCCTCAACGGACGCGCAGAAATTGTCGATTTTTTGAGCGACAAGTGGGAAAATGAGTTGGATTACAAGTTAAAAAAAGAATATTGGGCGCATTCGGGGAATAAAATTGCCGTCAGGTTTGAATACGAATATCACAACCCGCAGGGAAAATGGTTTCGGGCTTACGGCAACGAAAATTGGGAATTTGACGAAAACGGTCTGATGAAAAAAAGATATGCAAGCATTAACGACCTCGCTATTACCGAAGCCGAGCGGCGTTTGTAGAGATTTACTCAACGACCCGAATATAAAAAGCAGGCATTTCCTCACTCGGAAATACCTGCTTTTTTTTTACTTGATTTTTTATCAAAACAAATCCACCAAAATCCCCGCCGTCAACTGCACCGAGCGATTGCTGATGGTCACATCGTCGTCCTCTTCTTCCAAATCGGACAAGCCGAAGAGGTAGCGGGCATCCACAAAAACATTGAGATTACCGACCGAGACGTAGGGGCTGAGACCCGCGTGTACGTTGACATCCGAGCGGCTGAATACCTGCTCGTCTTCAAAAAGGTCGATGGTCGATACGCCGTTTTGACCCGGGTCGGGGCGGTCGCGGGAGGTAAAAGTCCCCTCGCCCTTAGTCGCGTAGGCAAAAGACGGTCCGGCGAAAATACCGAGTCCGGCGGTTTCGTTGCCGAGTTTTAATTTTGCCAAAACCGGAATAGAAATGTAAGTCAATTCGTACTCCGTTTCGATTTCGCCGAGGCTTACGCCCGCGAGTTCCCCAAAGTCTTCCGTGGTGGTCGAGCCTTTTTTGACAAAGGACAATTCGGGCTGAATCGCAAAAGACTCGGTGAGCGAAATTTCGACGGGCACGGCAAGTACGAAACTCGAATAGTTTTCAAAATCGCCGGCGTATAAAGACCCCGTCGTGCTGTTGGTCGGCGCATCTACGTACCACTCGTTGAAGCCGAGACCCGCGCGCACGCCGACGGCGATTTGAGCGGAAAGGCTGCTCAGTCCGAGGAGCAAACAGGGAAGTAAAAACAGAATTTTCAAATTTTTCATAATAGAATTTTAGCGGGCATCGACGGTATAATGTGCAAAGCCCGGATGCCTCGGTTAGAGATTTATATCGTCGGCAAAACGAGAAAAACGGCTGATATGTTCGTCCGTCGGTTTTGCTTTCGGGCAAAAAAAAGAGCGACTCGCCGGGTTACGAGTCGCTCATTTTTTAATTTTGAAATCGTTGATTTCTAATTTGTCAGGTTAAACATCACGCCCGCCGAAAGCTGCAAAGAGCGGTTTTTCACCGTAAAATCATCGTCCTCCTCATCCAAATCCGACAAGCCTAACAAGTAGCGCGCATCGAAGAAAAGCCCCAAATTACCGAGATTAAAATAGGGACTGATGCCGATTATTGCGTTCACATCGCTGCGACTGATACCGCTGTCGTCATCCTCAAACAAGTCTTCGACACCCGACGGGTCGAAACCGAACAAAGGGTCGCCGTCGTACTCGATTACACTTTCGCCTTTCGAGGCATAAGCAAAAGACGGTCCCGCAAAAATGCCTACACCGCCGACGTCGCTCCCCAATTTCACCTTAGCCAAAATCGGAATTTCGATATAGGTGAAAACAATCTCCGAGCTGAGTTCAAAGCCGTTCGGCACAAATAAATTGGGTTCGGCCGTAACGATTTGACGGTCTCCCTTGCGCGTAATGGTCAATTCGGGTTGTATAGCGAAGTTATCGGTAAGCCCGATTTCCAACGGAATACCGAGTACAAAACTCGAATAATTTTTATTTTCACTTACAATCCCCTCGTCGTCGTATTCCTCAAACAAACCGTCATCGGCCTCTAAATTATTGATGCCTGCCCCGGCGCGCAATCCCACGGAAATTTGCGCCGACACACCGGTCAAAAAAAAAACGCCGTCAAAGGCAATAAAAATAACAGTCTTAAATTTTTCATGATTGATTTTTTTTTCTAAAGCAGCACACGTTAATTATTTCGGTAAATTTGAGGACAAGATTTTTTCGATAGTTTTCTTTAAAAAATCAGTACATAGCCGTAGCTACGGACTTATTTTTTAGAGGAAAATAGCGAAAAAAAATGTTTTCAAATTACCGAAATAATTAGGGTGTGCTGCTTACGTACCGACCCGACCGGTACTCGGTTAAAATTAAGGTTTTGCTTACGGGCAGCACGAAAGTGTCTCGCATTTTTTTTTAATTTTTCGGAGAACATCGTCCGGTGCCTACCCGTTCGACCGGTAAGATAAAACAAATATTTACTACAACCAAAAAAAACAAGACATGACTAACCAAACCGACAACTCTGCCAAAGAAAACTTTTTTCGCTTCGGCATCGCCGCCAAAGGGGTCGTTTACAGCCTCATCGGCGGTCTGACTCTGGCAAGTGCGTGGAGTCTGACTCAAAAAGCTACCGGACAAAAACAAGTTATTAAATTTTTACAAGACCAACCCTTCGGCAACGTCCTGCTCGGCATTATCGCCCTCGGACTGCTCGCCTACTGTGCGTGGCGGTTGTACACCTCCTTCACGGATAATCACGGCGACAAAAAGGAAATCGTCAAAAGTATTGCTCACGTGTGCAGCGGTCTGTTTTACGGTGCTCTGGCGGTCTTTTCGGCGAGCCTGATATTTACCGGCGGCAGCGGCAGCGGCGGCAACAGCAAAACCACTTACGCAGAGATGGTTATGAACAATCAGGGCGGCAGAATCGCCATCGGCATCCTCGGCGTCATCTTCATCGGCGTCGGCATTTATCAATTTATCAAAGGCTATCGGGAAAAATATCTCGATGCCCTGCCGAGCGGCGCGGAAGACAGCATGGACAACTACGGCATGTACAAAACCCTCGGCAAGATCGGCTACATCGCCCGTTCGGTGGTCTATGGCATCATTGCTTGGTTTTTACTGAAAGCAGCATTCTACGACAACGCGCAGCAAGTGGAAGGCATGAAAGGCGTTTTCGAGTTTATTCGCGAGCAATCTTTCGGCGGTATTTTGGTCATTTTGTTGGCGGTCGGACTGTTGGCACACGGGCTTTTTATGTTTGTAAAAGCAAAGTACGGCGAGGTCGAGGGATGATGTACGAATTACGATGTACGAATTACGATGTACGAATTACGATGTACGAATTACGATGTACGATTTACGAATTACGATGTACGATTTACGATTTCTTGAGGGTTGGGGTTGACTTTAGGGTTTTGGTCTTTTCAGGAAGGCGGAAGCAGAAACAGATAAAAATTAAACCACAATCTTAAGCGCGCAGAAAGTCCTCCCGAATCGGGCAGGGTTGATTGGTTCTGTTTACCACAAAAATCAGGAGCGCAGAAAGT
>JAHDCG010000170.1:0-6669 GCA_020629965.1 Saprospiraceae bacterium
TTAGGAATTTGTGAATGAGTTTACCGTTGAAAATAAAAACTTTATAAGTTATTTTAGCAAGTTATGATACTTTTGAAAAGAGCGGGCAGTTTTTTGTCTGCTCTTTTTTTTTGCCCGCACCGTAGCATCGACTTTATTCGATTGGCTAAGTTAAAAATCGTAAAATCAAGTAGGCGGATGCAAGCCTAATGCTATAAATGCTTTTCTTAATCTGACTAACTTGGGGCGGTTCATTTGTAACAATTCTACGGTTTTCTCGCCGGTCAGAGTTCTACCTAAAATCTTAGTTTTGGTGCTGTCCCATGTAAAATGCTCATGCCAAATTTGCATCTGCGGATTATAAATAAGAATATAATTTCCCGTATTTTCATCGAAAACAGAAGTACGTACGGATTTATGCCCGTTGCATCCGCTACAAGAAAATGCCAAATTTTCGAGAGAATCGGTTCCGCCTTGTACCGAAGGAAGAATGTGTTCGATATTAAAGGGACCCGGAGTATAATCCTCAAACCACTGACAGTATTCACAACGACCTTCTGCTCTGTTTTTGATAAACTCTCTGACCGATTTTGAATAATATTTAGACATTAGCGGGATTTAAAAGTCCAAACTCCTCGGCTACCGCTTTAAATTCCTCACCCCTTAATTCAGCAATGCTTTTAGCCGCTTCTAATCGACGCAGGTAGTCTGCCTGCCCTTTATCGAAAAGTTCATTGAGTTCTTTTCTTTCCGCCGCCGTTAGAGTTTCCGTATCGACTTTTTTACTTAATATTACCTGACGCTTTCTTTCATTCGGACTCAATTCGGTTGCCAATGCACCGATGAGTTTTGCCTCTTTTTCGGAAACGTTTTGCGCCTTACGTTGCATCCATAAGTTGTCGATTTGCTGTTTCAGATTGTCCAAATCTACTCCTTCTAACTGTGCAACTAAACCCACAATATCCTTGACATCTAAATTTATTTTCGGTTGAAATTGTACCTGCGCCATAATATTTATGTTTTGACAAATGTACGATTAAAACGTTGAATAAACAATTTTAGTTTTTCATTTAAAATGTCTCCTTCGGCTTGATTTACGCGGAACTATTCCGTTCGGGATTGGGTTACTGATTGAGAACAAATTGGAAAAAAATGAAAAAATTAAAACTACGCGGAAAAGACCTGACCAAAATCGGTTATCCGCAAGGACCGGCTATCGGCATGGCGATAAATATGATGCTGAAACACTATAAACGCAGCACTTACGACGAGGTCATCGACATTCTGAAAGCTGTGCTTGCCGAGCCGGAAGCGCACCTCGATGACCCGATTTTGGGGCGCATTGCCGAGGCTTTAATCGGTAAAAAAGAGAACGAAATCATTCCTTTAGCAGAAACGGGCGCGCCTTATGTTTCCTACGGTGCCGAGCAAATCGAGCAGGGGGCGCGTGACCAAATGGACATCGCGGCGCGACTGCCGGTGACGGTACAGGCTGCGCTGATGCCCGATGCGCACCAAGGCTACGGCTTGCCTATCGGCGGCGTTTTGGCGACCGAAAATGCGATAATTCCTTACGGCGTCGGCGTGGACATCGGCTGCCGCATGTGTCTGTCGGTCTATGATTTGCCGCCGGAAAAACTGACGGAAGACCCGCAAAAATACGCAGAATTGTTGCAGAAAAATACGCGTTTCGGCTTTACGGCTTTTGATAAACCGATGAACGACAACCTCTTCGACCGCAAAGAATGGAAGGAAATACCGCAGGTAAAATCGCTGCGACAAAAGGCGCGGGCGCAAATCGGTTCTTCGGGCGGCGGTAATCACTTCGTCGAGTTCGGCGTGGTAAATTTGACGGATGCGGAGAATGAATTTAACGTGCCGACGGGTCGCTACTTGGCGGTCTTGTCGCACTCGGGTTCGCGCGGTTTCGGAGCGAATGTGGCAAATTTTTATACCAAACAAGCCATGGAAACGACGCGCCTGCCGAAGGAAGCCAAACACCTCGCGTGGCTTTCGCTCGACAGCGAGGCGGGGCAGGAATACTGGTTGGCAATGAACCTCGCGGGCGATTATGCCTCGGCTTGTCACAATCATATTCACCGCCGCATGGCTGACTCTCTCGGCGTCGAGCCGTTGTTTAAAGTCGAAAATCACCACAACTTTGCCTGGAAAGAAAAAACGGCAAACGGCAAGGAGGTCATCGTACACCGCAAGGGTGCGACGCCCGCCGGCAAGGGTGTTTTGGGCATCATTCCGGGGTCGATGACGGCGCCGGGTTACATTGTGCGCGGTAAAGGGGAGCCGCTGTCGCTCGCCTCGGCAGCGCACGGCGCGGGTCGACAAATGTCGCGTACCAAAGCGAAAAATTCTTTGACCAATCGCATTTTGCAGGACACGCTCGCCGAACAAGGGGTGCACCTGACGGGCGGCGGTTTGGACGAGGCACCGCAGGCTTACAAAGACATTCGTGAGGTGATGGCGGCGCAGACGGATTTGGTGGAAATCGTGGGGGAGTTTTTACCGAAGGTGGTGAGAATGGCGTGACGATGTACGATTTACGATGTACGATTTACGACTTCTTGAGGGCGGAATGATTTACGATTTACGATTTACGACTTCTTGAGGGCGGTTTGATTATTGGATTTGGTTGGTCTTTTTCATGAGGCTTGTTGTCTCTTTTTGCCTTTGCCGCTAAACTTGTCTTTGATTTCGGGCGTTGTTTCTTTGCTCGATGTTTATTTTTATCGTAAAGTTGTGCCCCGGTAAAAGTCCTGATTATCGGAAAGAAGGAATCCGTTAAATCCTCTAATCCTGTCAAAATTTCAGAAGAAATCCTTTAATCCTGTCACAATTTTTCTATGAAAACAACAAAATTTAAATCGCAAATCCTGACTGTGTTCTGCACGGTCGGGATTTTTTTGTTTGGTTTTAATTTGTCGGCGCAGACGCCGCTTTCCTCGCGCACGGCTTCTTATGACATCGACGTGACTTTGCATCCTGCGGACAAAACTTTGACGGCAAGACAGACGGTCATCTGGACAAATCCTTCGCCGCGAGATACGGTCGGTGAGTTGCGTTTTCACGTTTATTTGAATGCTTTTAAAAATAATCAATCGACTTATATCAAGACGGGCGGAGCGTTTACCGGCATCGGGGAGGAGTACGATGAGGAGTGCCTGTGGGGCTTTACGGAAGTGCGCAAAATTACGGATGCTGCGGGCAATGATTTGACGGGGCGGGCGGCTTACATCCAGCCGGATGATAATAACGAAGCTGACCAAACGGTCTTGCAAGTGCTTCTGCGTCAGCCGGTTATGCCGGGCAAAACGATTGAGATTTTTATAGATTGGCGGGCAAAAATTCCGCAAACCGTTTCGCGCACGGGCTACGCGAAAGACTTTTATTTTTTGGTGCAATGGTTTCCGAAACTCGGAGTTTACGAGCCGGCGGGAATGCGTTTTGCGGAGAAAGGCGGATGGAATTGTCATCAGTATCACGGCACGACGGAGTATTATGCGGACTTCGGACTGTACAATGTGGACATTACCGTGCCGGCGGATTTTACGGTCGGAGCAAGCGGGGTTTTGACGGAAAAAATCGAGCGCGGGGAATTGACGACGCACCGCTACCGGGCGGCGGATGTGATTGATTTTGCCTGGACGGCTTCACCGCATTTTGCGGAGGAAAGAGACCGTTGGCGCGACGTCGATTTGCGGTTGCTGACCTACGAAGACCGGGTGAAATTTGCGCCGCGCATTTTCGGAGCTGCGAAGAATACTTTTGCTTACTTGGATGAATTTGTCGGGGCCTACCCCTACCCTGTTTTTACGATTGTCGCGCCGCCCTTTCACGGTCTGAAATCGGGGGCGATGGAGTACCCGACGCTGGTCACGACCTTTGCGATGAACGGACTGCCGGAGGGAATGCGCTCGACGGAGACGCTGACGGTACACGAGGCGGTGCATCAGTATTTTATGCAAATGCTGGCGACAAACGAGCAGGAGGAGGCTTGGCTGGACGAAGGATTTACGTCTTATTTCGAGGCGAAAATTATGGATAAATACTACGGCGGATTTTTTAATAACGAGTATTTCGACATCAATATCGGCAGCCGGGAATTGCGGCGCGGGCGTTTTTTCGGAGCGGATAATATCAAAGCCGCTTCCCTGGCGACGCCGAGTTACCGGGTGCGCAGCGGCAGTATTCGGGAAATTTCTTACGGTAAAACGGCGACGATGCTTTGGACTCTGGAGGGCTTGGTGGGTGAAGATGTGATGCGGACAATCATGCAAACTTACTTTGCGGAGTGGAAGTTTAAACATCCGGCGGGCTACAATTTTACGGCAATCGTTGACAGGGTCGTGCGCAATCGCTACGGCGATGATTTTGCGGAAGGGGTCAATTCTTTTTTGGAACAGGGGATTTACGGCACGGAGGTTTGCGACTACGCCGTGGCGGAAATTTTAAATACGGACGCCGTACCGAAACGCGGAATTTTTACGGATGAAAGCTGTGTCGATACCGAAAATTCAGAGCGCATTCTGCCTGATAATCAAATCGTTATCAACCGCTTGGGAGAAATGACGGTACCGATTGAAGTGCTCATTACCTTTACCGACGGCAGCGAAAAAACGGAAAAATGGAACGGAAAAGCCCGCAGTAAAACTTTTGCTTATCCGCACGCAATGCAGATAAAATCGGCGGAAATCGACCCGCAACGCAAGATTTACATCGACCAAAATTTTATCAATAACAGCCTGACCGAACAACCGGAAAATGTCGGTGTGGCAAAAACGGCGCGGACTTTTACGGTCTGGTTGCAGAATGTTTTTAGTTATTTTTGTTTGTTGGTTTAGGGGGGTGTTTAAGGGTTTAGGCGTTTAGGCGTTTAGAGGAGCACGCGCTTTGCAGAGACGTGCAACAACACGTCTTTCTCCGTAGAAAAACAACAACATACAAAACTAACCCAATCGTCTGAAAGCAACCCCGTACAGACGCGGGAAAACGCGTCTCTCCCTCAATAAGTACCGAACATTTTAAATGTAAAATCACGCAATCATGCAATTCTTATTCCCCTTCATCCTGTCAATATTTCTCCTCATGCCGACACCAAGCACTGCCCAAGATTTCTCCCGACACCGGTGGAAAAATCGCCTCGTTCTCATTCTTGCCGCAGGCGAAAATAACGGGCAAGCCAAAGAACAGACGGAAATTTTAATGACGGACAAAGCGGGCTTAGAGGAAAGAAAAATCATTATTTATCTCATTGACAAGCAATTAGTTACGCAAGTCAACGGTGAAAATCAAGCAACAAAATCCGGCTCGACATTTTACGAGAAATACAAACAAACCGACGCCGATTTCGAGGTTGTGCTCATCGGTTTAGACGGCGGCGAAAAATTGCGACAAGCGGATATTTTGACCCGCCAAAAACTCTACGCGCTCATCGACGGGATGCCGATGCGGCGGGCGGAGATGCGGAGGAAAAACTAACCTTTCAAACGCGGCGGATGCGTCTGCAAAAACTCCAAAACCTCCTGCGGCTCATCCGTCAAATGCAGCATATCCGCGTAGTCATTGCCGTAAGCCAACTGTCGCAGCAGCGGATAAATCATCGTATCGACCTCGTATCTTTTGCGGCTCAAAAAGACCATCGGGCTGAGATAATTGAAAGTACCGTAATGATTTTGCGTGGCATCCTGAAAAATTTCCTGCGTGGTGCCCGCGCTGCCCGGCGCGAATACGATACCGTACAAAGCAATGGCCAACAGGGTGTCCTCACGGATACTGTTGGAGAAATATTTGGCGATGTGCGAGGCAAAAAGATTGCTCGGCTCGTGACCGTAAAACCAGGTCGGCACCGCAAGCGACTCGCCGCCTTCGGGAAATTTCTCTAAGACCCGGATGGCTTTGGCATTAAAAAGCGGGTCGGAATAATGCGGCGCTTCGGCGAGAATATTCAGCGCGTAGTTGAGTTCATCGTCGCCTTTGCCGGCAAAATACGCGCCCAAATTCGTCGCTTCCATAATGCCGGGACCGCCGCCGCTGACCACGAAATAACCCGCCTCGGCGGTCAGTTTTGCCGTCCGGGCGGTGCGAATAAACCACTCGTCGGTGCGTTTGGTACTGTGTCCGCCCATGAAAGCGACGCATTTTCGATTAGTCATGCCTTCCTTATTTCCGCCCAGTAGTTTGCGCAGTGCCTCGTCGATAGAACTGTCGTGAATGCGCTGACACAAGGCGTCGTTGATGGACGGATTGAAACGGTTTTCGGCAAAATTTGTGTAAATTTTCAGGTCGAGACTGTGATCCGCTTCCGGGCTGTAGCCTTTCATAAGTTCGCGCCAGGTATAGAGGGCGCGGCGGTACGGGTTAAAAACAACGTCTTTGGGGTGGTCATAAATGTAGGCTCCTTTGCGGCGCAGGGTAATTTCTTCTTCCAAAGGCAAATTGCAGCCCATGAAAGTGGTGTTGTCGATTTTCACGCTGTGCCAACTGATGTCGAGATTACAGAAGTCAATGTCCTGAATGACGCAGTTTTTGAGGGAGTTTCCGTTTTCGAGGAAAGCGGAAAAGGTACTGATGGTTTTGATGCTGTTTTCTTGCAAGGTGTAGTGGTTTTGAACGCGATTTTTGGCTGTGTTAGATTCGCGGATGATGCGGATTTAGCGGATTGAAGCGGATTTTTTT
>JAHDCG010000170.1:6769-11643 GCA_020629965.1 Saprospiraceae bacterium
AACCTTTGCCCTAACTCACAAACATCCCCGCAATCGCCGCCGTCATAAAACAGGCGACCGTGCCGCCGATGAGCGATTTGATGCCTAATTCTGTAAGATTTTTGCGCTGACCGGGGGCGATGGCACCGATGCCGCCGATTTGGATGCCGATGGAAGCGAAATTGGCGAAGCCGCAAAGCGCGTAAGTGGCGATGATGACGGATTTGGGTTGCAAGGGAGTAATCAGCGGAACGCCGGCATCGTCGAGCGTTTGCGAAGCAACGCGGATTTTATCGAATTCGGCGTAGGCATAAAATTCGTTAAGCACGGTTTTTTGTCCCAAAAGTTGACCAATCATGGTGATGTCTTCGAAGGGCGTGCCGAGCAGGTAAGCGACGGGGGCGAAAATCAAACCCAATAAATAGGTGAAGGTGAAGCCCTCGAAGCGGTTTTCGGTAATGACTTGAATGGATTGATTCCAGTTATTTTTACTGCCGGTTACGAAATTGACGACGGAGTTCAGTCCGTCGGTCGTCCACAAAAAGCCGGCGTTGACGAGAGCGATTAAAGCGGTAAAAACCAAGAGCATGACGCCGACGTTGACGGCTAATTTGAGACCGTCGGTGGTGCCGCGTGAGATGGCGTCGAGCAGGTTATTTCCGACATCGCCGGACATTTGCAGTTGTTTGTCGAGCGGTCGGTTGCGCTCTTCGGGGTACAAAATTTTGGCGGCGACGATGGCGGCGGGCGCGGAAATAATAGAGGCGGTCAGCAAATGCTTGGCAAAGTATTGGCGCATGATTTCGTCTTCTCCGCCCAAAAAACCGATGTATGCCGCAAAAACACCGCCGGCAATGGTCGCCATACCGCCGACCATGAGGCAGAGAATTTCCGATTTTGTCATGTTTTCGAGGTAGGGTTTGACGACGAGCGGGGCTTCGGTCTGTCCGATAAATACATTGGCGGCGGCGGCGAGACTTTCCGGGCCGGAGAGTCCCATGACGCGCATCATGACTTTGGCGGCAACGCGAATAACGGCTTGCAGAATGCCGAAATAATACAAAACCGAAGAAACGGCAGAGAAGAAAATGATGGTGGGCAGGACTTGAAAAGCGAAAATATAACCCCAGGTTTTATCCGCTTGCATAAGATTACCGAAAAGGAAAATTGCACCCGCTTCGCTAAAATTGAGAAAGGAAACGAAACCCTGACTTATAAAATCAAAAATGCTGCTGACGCCCGGCACTAAAAGAATAAGAACGGCGAGGACAAACTGTAAACCCATTCCGCCGCCGACGAGTCGCCAATTTATCTCCTTGCGATTGTTGCTCAACAGCCAACAAACGAATAATAAAACCAAGAGTGCGACTACTCCCCTAAAAATTCCCTCGATTGTTTCCATGAAATGTTTTTGATGTGTTAGTTTTCGTTTAAAAAGTTTGCAGCGGCGGAACCTGTCTTTGCTCAGGATGTGTTTGATAAAGCGACCGAAACGTTGTAACTCTTGCTCAAAAGGTGATTTCGAGTCAGCCTGTGAGTAAGTCCGGACGGAACCCGCCTTTGATTCAAAATGTAAAAGTAGAAAAAAGACGGGGTTTTTTACAAAACAAAAATTCGTACTTTTGCGGTCGTTAAAACAAGCGAACGATTTTCGGTTATTAACTCTTCAAAATTCAGCGGATTTTTCGCAATATGGCAACAGTTTATTTAACAAGACGGGTAAGATTTAACGCGGCGCACAAGCTGTGGGTAGATAAGTGGACGGAGGAAAAAAATATCGCCGTCTTCGGTAAATGCGCGAACAAAAACTGGCACGGGCATAACTACGAATTGTTTGTCACCGTCAAAGGTCAGCCCGACCCCGATACGGGTTTTGTGATGGATGCGAAGAAATTGCGCGACCTCATCAAGCAGACCATTACCTCCAAAACCGACCACAGCAATCTCAATCTCGACGTGGATTTTGTGCCGAAAGGCATGCAACCGACGACGGAAAATATGGTTATCTTATTTTGGCAGCAACTGGAGCCGCACATCGAGGGCTGTCAATTGCACTCGATACGCTTGCACGAAACGGAGAATATTTTTGCGGAATATTTAGGGGAGTGATGTGCGATGTACGAATTACGATGTACGATGTACGATTTGTTTCGTGCGCTGTTTTTAATTCGAGGTTGAATTATGAAAGACCGGTCTCTGCTCGCGAAATATTATTCTGTTTTTTCTCCGTACATTTTTTTATTCAAATCAAAAAACACATTGATTTTAGAAATGTACAAGTCAGAACGGAAGTCTAAAATCTAACGTCTAACATCTAACATCTTTACAAAACCTCACAATTTTGCAAAACTACGAACGGTCAGACAACTACGATAAAAGCAATACCGATAAAATGATGAAAAGTTATCGGGAAATTATCACGGATTTGGGAGAAGATGTGCAGCGTGAGGGTCTGGTCAAAACACCGGAACGCGCGGCGAAAGCCATGCAGTTTTTGACGCACGGCTATGACCTCGACGCGGCGGAAATCCTGCGCGGAGCGATGTTTAAAGAGGATTACAGCAATATGGTGATTGTGAAAGACATCGAGGTTTATTCGCTGTGCGAGCATCATATTTTGCCGTTTTTCGGGAAGGCGCATATCGCTTACATTCCGGACGGTTACATCGTCGGTTTGAGTAAATTGCCGCGCATCGTGGATGTTTTTGCACGACGCTTGCAGGTGCAGGAAAGGCTGACCGACCAAATTTTGAACTGTATTCAGGAGACGCTCAACCCCATCGGTTGCGCGGTCGTCATCGAGGCGAGTCACATGTGTATGATGATGCGCGGGGTGCAAAAACAAAACAGCGTGACGACGACTTCGGCATTTAAAGGAGAGTTTATGAAGCGAGATACAAGGAATGAATTTTTGAATTTGATTGGGGCGGATTTGCATTGATTTTTCTATTCGTCTTCAGCCCCCTAACCCCCGGAGCGGGGGGACTTTCTACGCTCTAAATTCAACGTTTTACAGAATAAATTACTGTTTCTTTTTAAAAAGAATATATTTTTAGTAAGCATTGAATATTCGTTTCACTTTCAAGACCTAATCGCAAGATTAGAACCAATCCATCAACCACCAACCAACAACTACCAACTATGAAAGTATTCGTTTTTCCCGGTCAAGCCAGCCAATTCGAGGGCATGGGCAAAGATATGTACGAGACTTCTGCGGAAGCGAAGAAATTGTTTGACGAAGCGGACGACATTCTCGGTTATAAGATTACCGAGGTGATGTTCGACGGCTCGGCGGAAGATTTGAAGCAGACGAAAATTACGCAGCCGGCGGTCTTTTTACACTCGGTCATCAAGGCAAAAACGGCGGGCGATGCTTTTCAGCCCGATGCGGCGGCGGGTCACTCTTTGGGTGAATTTTCCGCGCTGACGGCGGCGGGTGCGCTCACTTTTCAAGACGGACTGACCCTCGTAAGTCAACGCGCCAATGCCATGCAAAAAGCCTGTGAAGCGGTGCCGGGTACGATGGCGGCGATTATCGGATTGGACGACGAGGTAATTGAAAAAATCTGTACGGAAGTCGAAGAAGTGGTCGTGGCGGCAAATTACAACTGCCCCGGTCAGCTCGTGATTTCGGGCAGTCAGGCGGGCATCGAGGCGGCGGTGGCGAAGTGCAATGAGGCGGGCGCGCGCATGGCGGTGGTCTTGGAAGTCGGCGGTGCTTTTCACTCTCCGCTCATGCAGCCGGCCGAAGAAGAACTGAAAGCAGCGATTGAAAATACGAAAATTAACGCGCCGCAGTGTCCGATTTATCAAAATGTAACGGCAAAAGCGGAAACCGACCCGGAGGTCATCAAAGCAAATTTGATTGCTCAACTCACCTCGCCCGTGCGCTGGACGCAGACGATGCACAACATGATTGCCGACGGGCTGACGGAGGTGGTCGAAGTCGGCGGCTCGGGCAAAACGTTACGCGGATTTTTTAAGCGCGTGGACAGGAAATTGCCGAGCAGCGCGTTGTAAATTCCGGCATTATTTTGTCAGTAAAAAATTCCGGAGGTGTCTGACACTTAACCTCAGCAAGTAGTAAATACGTCAGCATTTGCCAAGGTTTTAAGAGTAAAAAGTGTCTGACACCGGTATTCAATTTACTGATTGACTGCATCTAAAAAAATCAAAGGACTTTGCGGTGATTTGAATTAAAAATCACCACGCAAAGTCTTTTTTTTTGAACTGTAAACCGCATTTTTCCGTTGAAAAGACGAAACATAAAACTCCTGATATGAACAAGAAAAGAGAACTGAAGACGGGTTGCATTTTATTGGCAGAGCCTTTTTTATGGGATAATAATTTTAAGCGCGCCGCTATTTTTGTCACGGAATTTGATAAAAAAGGCAGCGTCGGGTTTGTCCTTAACAAGCCCATCGACATGAATATTACGCAGCTCATCAAGGACTTTCCCGAGTTTGAAGCCGAAGTGAGTTTCGGCGGACCGGTGCAGACCGACACCATTCATTATGTACACAGCATCGGACATTTGCTCGACGACAGCATTCCGATTACCGAGGGCGTGTGGTGGGGCGGCGATTTCACCAAACTAAAAGCTCTCATTCGCTCGGGCGTCGTCAAATCGGAAGATATTCGCTTTTTTGTCGGCTATACGGGCTGGTCGGGCGGTCAGTTGGAAGAGGAAATCGAAATCGGCAGTTGGGTCGTCGCGGACATGGATTTGAACTACATTTTTAATCCGCGCGAAAACAAAAAACTGTGGCAGGAAATTATGGAACACAAAGGCGATAATTTTGCGATTATCGGACAAATGCCGGATGCGGCTAATTGGAACTGACGGTTGACGGTTGACGGTTGACGGTTGACGGTTGACGGAAGTTACCGATTTT
>JAHDCG010000171.1 GCA_020629965.1 Saprospiraceae bacterium
TTTTGGAATTTGAATTGTGCTTAAAATTTAAAATCGGCTGTCGAAAAGACGTCGCAGTGCAACGTCTCTACGGAACTTAAAAGAGACGCGTTTTCCCGCGTCTTTACAAATGCGATTTTTGGAATTTGAATTGTGCTTAAAATTTAAAATCGGCTGTCGAAAAGACGTCGCAGTGCAACGTCTCTACGGAACTTAAAAGAGACGCGTTTTCCCGCGTCTTTACAAATGCGGTTTTTGAAATTTGAATTGTGTTTGAAATTTAAAATCGGCTGTCGAAAAGACGTCGCAGTGCAACGTCTCTACTGCTGCGTTTTGTTATTTTCTGACAGTTATCTTCATCATCAGTCGCGTAGATTTTACGAAGTAAAATCCAAATCATAACAAATCATAGAAATCATAAAAATCAGGTTCAAAAAAAAATATCAGCAACTAATAAATCTTTGCACTACGCTCTTAAAAACAGCGGTTGACCTAACAACTCAAACCAATCCAACCACTCCAACCAAAATCAACTCATTTTTTTGACATACTCCGTCAGTATCACAATCTGCTGCCCCTCTACCCTGCCCTCGATGTGTGCGGCGTTGTCGTGTACCAAAGAAATGCGTCGTACCGCCGTGCCGCGTTTTGCGGTAAAGCCGCCGCCTTTTACTTTCAGGTCTTTGATAAGGGTAACCGCGTCCCCGGCTGCGAGGAGGTTGCCGTGTGCGTCTTTGTGAATGATTGCTTCTTCGCCTTCGGCAAGTTCGGTGTTCATCGCCCACTTCTTTGTTTCATCGTCGAGGTACATCATGTCGAGGAGGTCTTGCGGCCACCCTTCGCCGCGCAGGCGGTAGAGCAGGCGATAAACCATGACCTGCACGGGCGGCACTTGTGACCACATACTGTCGTTTAGGCTGCGCCAATGATTGACTTCGACCGCATCGGGGTTTTCGTATTGATTTTTGCAGGTGTCGCAGATGTAAACGTGACCGTCCAAACCGCCCGTCGGTGAACCGGGAACGGCAAATTCCGCATTACTTTCCGTAACAGCGGCGCAAAGTTCGCAGGTGCCGTCGGCGCGGTCTTTCAGTTCTTGATTTAAACTCATATTTTGATTTAGTTGTCCGTTGCCGGTTGCCGGTTGTCGGTTGTCGGTTGTCGGTTTGCGAACAAAATTGAAGGTAACGGACTTTTAGTTTTACCTTTTTACATTTAACACAAAAATACACTCATGTCAGCACAGACAGCACGATACAGCAAGGAAAAACTCGCGGAATTTAAAGCGATTATTGCAGAAAATTTGCAGTCCGCCGAGGAGCAAATCGAGACTCTGCAAGCGGCGGTCGATAAGCGCAAAACGCAGATAACAAACAGCAATGCGGGCTTCAGCGAAGGCGGAAAACACTTTCAGGAGCAAGCCAAAAACGAGCAAACGATACGCCGCTTGGAAGGTCAGTCGCGCGAACTCAAAGCGGCACTCGCCCGCATCGAGGACGGCAGCTACGGCGTGGATGCCAATACGGGAAAATTAATCCGAGAAGCACGCTTGAAGGCTTTGCCGACGGCAACTTTCGACATTGTGCCGCCGAAAAAATAAGCAAAAAAAAGCATCAATAACTCGTGCGACAGTTGAGTTGTTGATGCTTTTATAATCAATCAGAACAATCAAGACGGTGTTTCAAAGTGCCGGATTTTGAGATAATAAACGGCATTATCCGGACAATGCGTGGTGTGTAATCGTCTATGTAACTATGGGAAGAATAATTTAACTCCGCAAATGTAGTCAAATTATTTTTACATAAAAATTTTAACTTATATATTTTTCCTAAAAAAATAGTCGTCGGCATCGTCTAACAAGATATTGCCTTGATTTACAATGGGTTGCCCGAAAAAATAAATTTTGACTTAAATGAGAGACCGACGGGAAAATCGGATACTCCGTCACCTGACCACACTCAACAGCGAAGCCTCGGTATCTAAGCCGTTGACTATCGACACGTAGTAAATACCCTCCGCCCAGTCTTCGGTGTCCAGCTCAAAACGCAAAGGCTGAAAAGCTACCGCTTCGTCCTTTACAATTTGTACCAATCTGCCCAAAGCATCATAGACCCGCACTTCAAATGCGCGGAAATTACCGATGGAATATTCAACCGTAACCGTACTGTTGGTCGGATTGGGGTACATATTTAAAATGCGCGTTCGGCGTCCGTTTTCGGCGAGGTATTGCTCCACATCAATCTCTTCACTGCGCGGATTGGCACAGTAACTTTGCCACCAAGACATCGCCCGAAAGGCATTAAGCCGACCGCCGCTGACGGTGATATTTTGCAGGGAATTATTGGGTTCGGCACCTTCGATTATCGAACGTTTCATAAGCAGGGCGGTCTCGGCGGGGTGTGTGAGGGCACGTTCGCTGATGGACTCGCAGGGCAGAGCGTACATCAGCGCAACCACGCCCGCTACCTGCGGTGTCGCCGCCGAACAGCCGCCCCAGTTATCGTTAAAGGTGCTGTCGGGAAGAGTCGTATAAGTGCCCGTCGCATTGGTTTGACCGCCCGGTGCGCCGAGGTCGATGGTATTTCTGCCGAAACCCGCTCCGTCAACCTTTACGTCATTGATAGAGGTATTGGTAACGGAAATTACAAAGTCGCTTTCACAGCCCGTCGGAATATCTCCGCCCGCATCCACGTCAAAATTTGCGTTGAGCGTAGCACCTGCCGTCAACACCCCGACCGTACCTACGCTGTCCATCGCCTCATTCCACATCTGCCCGGCTCCGGTATTGCAAGGGTCGGGAATACCGATAGATGCGTTGATAACCGTAACGAAAGCACCTTCCGCGCCGTCCGTTTCGTTGTAGCGTTTTCTTTGGTCATACACGTAATAATATGCACTCAAAATTTGGTTGATGGCTTTTCCTTGAAAAAGCATCATTTTACTGTCCCAACTCGTGCCGCTCATACCCTGTCCGTTATTGCCTTGTGCGCCTAAGAAACCCGCCACCTGTGTGCCGTGTGCCGCAATCGAGGTGTGTATCCAAGAGTCATCCTGAAAATTGTAGCCGTGCAAATCGTCTGTATAGCCGTTTTCGTCATCGTCGATACCGTTATTCGGTATTTCGGCTTGGTTGAGCCAGATACTGTTTTCAAATTCGGGATGCGTCAAGTCAAAACCGCCGTCAATGACCGCCGTGACAATTTCTCTGCCGTCCGCCGTTTGTCCGCCCGTCGTCACCTCCCAAACTTCATCGATTTCAATCCGGTCTAAATTCCACTGCACCTCATAACGCGGGTCATCCGGAAATCTCCCCCGCTCTTCCGCCTCGACGGTGCCGAGGGCAACCACCGCCGCCCCGTCTTGCTCGCGCAAAAATTCGACCGCCGTATCGCCGTCGCATTTGTCGCTTTCGTAAGTAAAAACGTGAATATTCGGAGAAAAAGGAATGACTTTTTTGTAGCGCACCGTCCCCAAAGACTTTTCGGCGGCATTAAAATTTTTCAGAAAAACGGCGGGCTGTACTTCTTTTTCCAATTTGACAATGACCTCGGTGGTCAGCACGTTTTGCGCCGTCGCCAATAAAGTGAAGCAGAAAAGGAGAGCAAAAAAAGTTGTGATTTTTTTCATAGGAATATAGTTGTCGGTTGTCGGTTGCCCGTTGTCCGGCTGCTTTGAGCACCTTTTCAATCAAACAATGACGATCATGGGATTTTATTTTATTTTTTCAAAGTCGGTCGATGGTATAAATTCAATAAATCGCAGACAGCAGTTTGGTTTCAAACGAAAAGGCCGGCAAATATTCCCAACCGTCCATCAACTACCAACCACCAACTATCATCCACTACCTACCAACCGCCCCCTGCAATTTACTCAAATATGCGGCGGAATGCAAGAGGCGCGAGCCGTACCAAGAGAATAATTCGCCGTCAACGAGCATTACGTCAGTGCCTTGACATATTCGCGCAAACTCTTCGAGGTGTTTTTCTTTAAACGGAAACGGCTCGGAGGACAGCAAAATCACGTCGGGCGCGGCGCGGCGCAGGTCTGCTTCTTCGATTTGCGGGTAGCGCGTTTGCTCCGCAAAGACATTGACAAAACCGGCAATTTTCAGCATTTCGTCGATAAATGTGTCGGAAGCCGCCGCCATCAACGGTTTTTTCCAAATCAGATAGGCGACTTTTAAACGGGGTTTGTCGGCGATTTCGGCTTGTAGTTCAGCAAAATCCGCTCTGAGTTTTTGCACCAGTGCGTCGGCTTTAGCGGCATTGCCCGTCATTTCTCCGATACTGTGCATCATCGCGTAAGCGTCGTCGATAGTTTTAATATCGCTCAACCAAACGGGGTATTTTTCGGTTAGTTTTTCGATGTCGGCGCGGGTATTTTCTTCTTTGTTGCCGATAATTAAATCGGGTTGCAAAGCAGCAATCTTGGCAAATTTCACGTCTTTTGTGCCGCCGACCCGCGTTTTCTCCCTAAACCAAACGTTCGGATGTACACAAAATTTTGTGATACCGACCGTTTCTTCCTCCAGACCCAACCAATGCAAAAATTCGGTCTGCGAAGGCACGAGACTGACAATGCGGCGCGGCGCGACGGGCAGGGTGACGGTTCTGCCGGTTTGGTCGGTGAAGGTTTTGCTCAATTTTTAATTCAGATTTTAGACGTTAGATTTTAGATGTCAGACTTCCCGCGTCTCTATTCCATAGGATTCGAACCGTTATTTACCAAAAAATACGCTCTTGCATGAAAATACGCATCAAAGGAAATTCCGTTCGATTAAGATTAACGCAAACAGAAGTCCAAACTTTTGCGGATACGGGCAGGGTCGAAGAAAAAACGCATTTTGCGCCGGCAAAGATATTCACTTATCGCCTGAAGGTCGGTACGCAAAGTGACCTTGCCGCCGATTTTTCGGAAGATACAATTACGGTTTTCGTACCAAAGGCTGCGGCAAAAAATTGGGCGAAATCGGAAGCCATCAGTCTTTCGCACACCGTCGCGGCGGCCGACGGTAACGACCTGCGCATTTTAGTGGAAAAGGATTTTTCCTGTTTGGTAAAAAGAGAAGGGGAAGACGATGCGGATGCTTTTCCGCATCCGAAAGTGTAGATTTTATACCTCGCGAGAAAGCCGGTTTGTTTTACGACGACTTAAAAGTCGCGGTTACTTCAGGAGTGCTTCATCACCGACAACCGACAACGAATTACTTAAAACTCCAATCAAAGCCCTCCAAATCTGTCAAACAAACCTTCAATAAGTCGATACAAGCGCGAATGTCGCCTTTATGCGCCGTCTCGATGGTCTGGTGAATGTGCCGCGTCGGAATACTAATCGCGCCGGTGATGCTGCCCGACTTGCCGGACCGCTGAATGCCTGCGGTATCCGTGCCGCCGGCGGGGAGGATTTCGGCCTGCCACTTGATATTGTTTTTGTCGGCAACTTCTTTCATGTAGCGCACCATGCGGTAGTCGCAGACCGTGCTGCCGTCCATGATTTTGATACCCGCGCCCTTGCCGAGTCGCGTGACCGCCTCGTGTGCCTGTGCGCCCGGCACGTCGAAAGCAATCGTAGTGTCGAGACCGAAACCGAAGTCGGGGTCGATGAGGTGCGTCGCTTTGACGGCGCCGCGCAGTCCGATTTCTTCCTGCACCGTAAAAACGCCGTAAAAATCGTAGGGCAAATCGACGTGGTGCAACTCGCGGAAAACTTCCAATAAAATGAAAACGGAAACGCGATTGTCAATGGATTTTGAGTTGACGCAGTCCCCCATTTCGATTAAATCGCGGTCGCGGGTAATCGGGTCCCCGACCTGAATGTACTTGGTCACTTCCTCTTTCGACATACCGAGGTCGATGAAAAAATCGGTGGTTTTCGGTGATTTGTTGCGCTCTTCGGGCTTCATCAGGTGAATGGGTTTGCTGCCCATCACTCCGATTAAATCTTTCTTTCCGTGAATGATAACCCGCTGCGAAGTCAGCGTTTTCGGGTCAAAACCGCCCAAAACGTGAAACCGCACAAAGCCGTCTTCGTCGATGTGCGTGACGATAAAACTAATCTCGTCCATGTGCGCCGCCACCATGACCCGTTTTGCCTTTTTACCTTTTTTGACGACTATTAAATTACCCATCGGGTCGATACTCATCTCGTCGGCAAAAGGCTTGACCATGTCGGAAATCAGCGCGCGCACGGGCTGCTCAAAACCGGGCGCGCCGGGGACTTTACAGATTTGGGCTAAGAGTTCGGTATTTATCATGTGTTGGTTGGTGGTTGTTTCGTTGCCGGTTGACCGTTGTCGGTTGCCCGGGCAGTATTCGCTTCTTTACGGAAAGCGGCAAAATTAGGGAATTTTTGGGCTTTTTGGCATGAAATTCTTAAAAACCTTTGGATAGGGCTATTTGTGAGAAAAGGGTACAAAACGCGGTGGTTTTGTACCCTTTAAAGAATTGCTATGCGGCTCTGACCCCCTAACCCCCGATTCGGGGGAACTTTCTGCGGGCTTAAGTTTGCAGGTTAATTTTTGAATTTCTCGTTTTTTAATTTGTGAATGAAAATGAAATTTAAAGCTCTGCAATTTTTGAAACCGAATTCTAATCCAAAAGGAATTTTAGTTCTGAAAACAGATACTCCCCCGCTTCGGGTAGGGTTGATTGGTTCCAAAGTTCAGCGCACCGGGGCACAAGTCACTCCCGGCAGGGTTCCCCCGATTCGGGGGCGGAGGGGGCTGAAGACGCGCGGTTTTCCTCGTCTTCAGCCCCCTAACCCCCGATTCGGGGGAACTTTCTGCGCTCCTGATTTTATGGTAAGCAGAACCAATCAATCCTGCGCTCCGGGGGTCTTCAGTACGAATTATTTACAAGATAAATTTAAAATTCAACATACGAAAAAGCCCAAGCAAAACGCGCCCGTCAACCTTCAACCGGCAACTGTCAACCTTCAAAAAGCGCAATCAGCTTCTCCGCCAATTCCACTCCGATATTGCGTTGG
The DNA here is from genome assembly GCA_020629965.1 of Saprospiraceae bacterium. Lineage (GTDB taxonomy): Bacteria > Bacteroidota > Bacteroidia > Chitinophagales > Saprospiraceae > JAHDCG01. The sequence goes on from JAHDCG010000171.1 coordinate 6,964, forward strand.
GCTTCGCCCGTAGAAGCACCGATGTGGGGCGTAAGAGAAATATTCGGATGCTCCAACAGGTCTTTGCGGGGTGTAGGCTCGCCGACAAAAACGTCGAGACCGGCACCGCGTACTTTGCCGCTGTTCAGGGCTTCGAGTAAGGCATCTTCGTCGATGGTGCCGCCGCGGGCTGCATTGACGATGATGACGCCGTCTTTCATTTTAGCAAATTCGTTTTTGCCGATGAGAGCGGATTTACCGCCGGGTACGTGCAGAGAAATAACGTCTGCCTCGGCGAGCATTTTGTCCATGGAGACGGTTTTGACTTTGACGGAAAAACTCGCCGTGTCGCTGTCGTAGAGACCGAGGTCGAGTTCCAACTCGTCGATGACCAAATCGACGGGCAAGACCTGCATACCGAGACCGAGGGCGATTTTTGCCGTCTCCTGACCGATATTTCCGAAGCCTAAAATACCCATTTTTCTGCCGCGCAGTTGGATACCTTTGCTGTACGATTTTTTCAAAGCTTTGAACTCCGCATCGCCTTTGGTCGGCATGTCGCGGTTGGCATGATGCACGAAGCGCGCAATGTTAAAAGCGTGGGCAAAAACCAACTCGGCGACCGCTTCTTTGGAGGCTGCGGGCGTGTTATAAACCTTGATGCCTTTGCTTTTGGCGTGCTCGACGTCGATATTGTCCAAGCCGACCCCGCCGCGACAGATGGCTTTGAGATTAGGGCATTTGTCGATTAAATCGGCGCGTACTTTGGTCGCCGAGCGCACGCAAATGACATCGTAAGCGGGCAATTTTTCGGCTAAGTCCGCCTGTTCGATTTTTTCGGTGTGTACATCGTGCCCGGCGTCTTCGAGTAAGAGTTTGCCGTCGGGATGAATGCCGTCGTTGATGAGAATTTTTGCCATTATTTTAGGATTGTTTAATCGTTTAGTCGTTTAACTGTTTATTTGCGAAACGCTGTCAAGCACTCTTCGGACGCTGATTTTTTGCCGAAGGGCAAAATAGTTACCGTCTGAAGCGTGCCGCGAATAACGAAGCACGTATTCTGTTTATGAAACTACCGAAGTCTTATTTTTAGTTTTACGAAAAAATTTCATAATCGGTTTCCGCCGCTAAAAAGCCGCAAAGAACGGTCTTTTTGGCTTGTCGCGCCTGTTTTTTTGCGTCAATTTAATGTGAAGAAAACCGACGTCCAAATGCGCTATTGCCTTTTCTCTCGGTGAAACCTTTTGCGAGGTGAAAAGGTTGAGAGGTTGGGGTATTGAGAAGTCGGGGTGTTGAACACGCACATTTCCGACTCGACCGCAGGCAACAACTCCCAACCACTCAACCACTCAACGTTTTAAAAATGCAAAATTTCCTTACTGATTTAAAAGAAAAACTCGCGGGCGACCTCCCCGGGCAAGCCGCACAGCACAAGATGTCGCACCCCGTGCGCAGACTCGCACAGCCGGCACCCGCTACGGCGCGTAAGGCGGGCGTTTTGTGTTTGTTTTACGAAAAAAATGACGAGCCTTACGTGGTTTTTATACAGCGCACTTCCTCAAACAGCAATGATCGACACGGCGGACAGATTGCCTTTCCCGGCGGTAAGGCGGAGGAAAGCGACGCGGATATGACGGCAACCGCTCTGCGCGAAACGGAGGAAGAAATCGGCATTCCGGCGGCAGACATCGACATTTTGGGTGCGCTGACACCTTTATATATTCCGGTTTCCGATTTCCGGGTTTTTCCCTTTGTCGGTTACGTCGATTATGCGCCGACCTTCGTGCCGCAGGAGGCGGAGGTCGCTGCGGTTTTGGAAATTCCTTTTTCACTTTTACAGGACAAAATATCGCGCAAAGTAAAGGATATGCGCTTTTCGGAAAATATCATTATGAAAGATATGCCGTATTTCGATTTGCAGGGCTACACGCTGTGGGGGGCGACGGCAATGATGATGAGCGAGTTGCTGGAGCTGGTTGATGGTTGGTAGTTGGTGGTTGGTGGACGGTCTGTGGTATTATGCTGTATTTCCGATAAAAATACTGTCGTTTTGATTTACTTATCAAAAGGTCGTAGTGTGATTATAATTTCTACAACTTTTGGTTGTTTTTCCCTTTCGCAAAACGTCTGCCGTCGCGTTTAAACCTTACCTTTGCCCCAAAATTTTCGACTGATGAAACAGACATTGCTTTTCCTCTTTTTACTCCTTACGGGCATTACTTTACAAGCCCAAGACAGCGACAAACGTCCCGCTGATGCCGCTCCGTTTTTCGTCGATGCGGATGTCGGGTTTATGCTTGTACCCGATTATACCATCGGTACTTTTACGCACGCTTCGGTCGGGGCGGGCTACCGTTTTCATCCTTATCATGCGTTGGGTTTGGAATATCGCGGCGCGAAGTCCGATGACTTTTACTACGACGAGGCGAGTAGCGGCATCGGTGCGCTGTACCGTTTTACTTGGAAAGGAATCTTCGTCAAAGCGTCTTACGGTTTCATTTTTAGCAGCAAGAAAAAAGATTTCGAGTCGCCGATAAAATATAACTCGACGGGCGGCGGGCATTACCAAAACGTGACTTTGGGTTATCACTTTCGCAACGGCATTTTGCTCGGTCTGTCGGTGGCGGGTTTCTTTAATCGAGACTTTGACCGGGAAAAATTTATACTTGAACCGGAATTTGACGACGGCGGTTTGTTTCCGTTTTTCGACGTAACGAAAGCCCCGGCGGAAGCGGGCGTTTTTGTGCCGGACGGTACGCAGCGCAGCAGTTTCGGGGCAATAACTTTGACGGCGGGTTATGCTTTTCCGGGGCGGGGGAAAAGGTAAGGTCTTTTACGCTGATTTTATATGATTTTTTAAGATTTACGCTGACTTTGTATTTACTGTTTTAGTCTTCATTTAAGCATAAGAGCAGAGACAAAGATTATGTTGAACTATTCTGCGCTTATTCGGCTCGACGTAAAAAAAGTCAGCGTAAATCATATCGAATCATAACAAATCAGCGTAAAAAAAATCATCTGAAATTCAACAAAAACTGCTTCACCTCTGCGTCAAATTGCTCCTCCTCTCCGAAATGAAACTTCACCTCTACGGGCAACACGAAAATCGGTAATTTGTGTTCGACCAAATAATCGCGGTGCAATTCCAAGCGCATCGCATCCTTTTCCGTGGTCAGTATCGCCTTTTTGCCCTTCGGCATATTCGTAAAAATCTTCTTTAACCTATCGACATCGAAATCCGTAAAAAAGTGGTGGTCTTCGTAGTCTAAGTTCTTGATTAAATCGGTTTTTTCTTCCAAATAATCGGTCAGATAATCCGTATTTGCAATGGCGGAAATGAGGACAACGTCGAGGTCTTTTTCTAATTTCAGATTGTATTTCGGATTAAAAATGTAGTAAGGCGCACCGTAGTCGTAGTAGGAAAAAAAGACCTGCTGACCGGGAAAAGGCTTGATGGCGGCTATCCAATCTTCGCGCTCCTCCCGGCTCATTTGCGGCGGACATTTGGTTACAATAATCGTATCCGCGCGCCGGTAAGCACTGCGCCACTCCCGCAACCTGCCGACGGGCAGCAGATGATCGGTGAAAAAGGGATTGCCGTATTCGGTCAACAAAATATTGAGACCCGGACGCACGCTGCGGTGCTGAAAAGCATCATCGAGCAGCACGGCCTGCGTCTCCGGGTGTCTGCCGATGATTTCGGGAATACCAAAGGCGCGACTCTCGGAGACGGTCACCAAAATTTCGTTGCCGTATTTGCGATAAAATTGCAGCGGCTCGTCCCCCAAATCTACGGCGGAATGTTTGCGCGCCGCCTCCAGATAACCGGACGTTTTGCGCTTATAGCCCCGACTCAAAGTCGCAATATTGATGTGGTCTTTCAGCAAGCGAATGAGGTACTCGATGTGCGGCGTCTTCCCCGCCCCGCCGACGGACAGATTGCCGACCGAAATCACGGGGACATTAAAAGAGTAGCCTTTCAACAACTCTTTGCGATAAAAAAAATCGCGCAGACTGACCCCGATACCGTACAGCAGGGCGAAAGGGGCGAGGATGACAGCGGCGATTATTTTTTGCATGAGGTGTTTTTTTTGTGTCTCTGATTAGATATGCGGAGGATGCGGATTAAGCGGATTTTGCTGTGCGTCTTTAGCCCCCTCACCCCCGAATCGGGGGAACTTTCTGCGCGCTTAAAATTGTGGTTAATCTTTTATTTTTTTGGTTCTCTCATTTTGATAAAATCGGAATTTTGAGATTTGCATTTTTGAAATCGAATCTAAATTCAAACCGAATTTAAGTTCCGGAGACAGAAGCTCCCCCACAATGGGGGTCGGGGGGTATTCATTACGGATTTTGCTGTGCGTCTTTAGCCCCCTCACCCCCGAATCGGGGGAACTTTCTGCGCGCTTAAAATTGTGGTTAATCTCCGTTTTTTTTAGTTCTCTCACCTTTGATAAACCGGAATTTGTGAGGTTCCCGTTTTTGAAA
>JAHDCG010000172.1 GCA_020629965.1 Saprospiraceae bacterium
CAAGCCCGTAGCTACGCGGTAAACCAAAATCGGAAAATCGATAATTGTGAAAATTGAGTACGTCAAAAATGAATTCACCATCAGTTCGGTAGTCTTCCATTTTAGTTTTTACATCTGCTAAATATTCGTAAACATTTAAAGTATGGTTTGTAGTACCATCTTCATTAAGAATCTCTAAGTTTTCAATGTCCAATAAGCCCCCCATAACGAACTGACTGTTGTTCGGATTACCGACAGAACCGATAAAACCGGGAACAAAATCATATTGAGCCATTACTCCGTCATAATTCACGCTCGACATGATTGCGTATTCTTCAGGCGTGAAAGAATTTTGAAACGGGTCACTACACCACCATTTGTCTTGTTCGTTCCAATTCTCCAGATAAAATGTTTTTCCTTGAAAAACGTTTTCTGTGTTATCACCAACGTAGTGTTTTGTATAACCTCCATTTGTAAAAAATGAAGATAAGCTACTAATGTAATTGGTGTACCATGTGTATGCTTCTGCTTGAGTACTTGTTATGTTCATTGAGGTCACCGAACAATCCTCTAAAGTTACCGTGTGATGACTCGGGTCTTCATTAAATACAGGCGGTTTACCAAAATCAAAAGTACAATCACCGTTATCGAAGAACGGCAAAGAGCCTTTTAGGGTGATACACATTTCTCTGTTATCCTCAAGTAATTTTTGATAATAGGTAACAAAACTTGTTTCCGTAGTGCCCGGAAGACCTTCCCAAATATATTGAGGAGACGGGTTAGTAGTGTTAGAGTTGAACACTACAATTTCATCGAGATTATTACAATCAGCAGGAACTTGTTCGTCAAGTGCCCAAAGATGATACTCCCGAACAAAGCCTACTGCGTCCAAGCGATCTGTCGGATCTTCACGCCGTGTATTCGTACCAAGAAAATCCTTGAAGTCTTGAGCAAACGAAATTTCGGGAAAACAAAAAAGAAAGAGGAGGAGAAGTGCTTTGGTGTAACAATTCATAATTTTCGGTTTTTAAAAATTAAAAAATTAGGACGGGAAATTATTCTGTCAATGGCGCATTGACCGCATACCGACAGACCCTTGAATTATAAATTGTTAATTGAAAAAAGAAGAGAATTAGCTTGCTAATGCTGTGTGTTACCTGTAACTTAGCTTCAAGTACTGAAAATTTAATCGTAATTGCAAATTTTAATTAAATATAATTATGAAAGAATCAAATCACTTGTTTTTTTTTTTTTCAAATCAACTTAAAAATAAAATTTAATTTTGAAAATATAATAATTCCATTTTTCATTTTTTTTTTCGTCCTCCCCCTTTCCGCCCAACATTGCGGACACGCCCACCTCCCCTCCCCCGCCTCTGATAAAACCCAACAAATAGAAAAAGCCTACGCAGAAACTGTATCTCCTCTAAAAATGCTTAACGACTACACATTGCCCGTAGTCGTCCACATCGTCCATAACGGCGGTACGGAGCAACTCTCGGTTGCGCAAGTAGAGCAAGGTATAGACCACCTCAACGCCGCCTTTGCCAATACATCTCCTTATGCTACTACTACTGGCGCAAACACGCAAATTCAATTCTGCTTGGCACAAACAGACCCCGCCGGTAGTTTGACCAGCGGTATAACTTACACTCAATCTGCTTTGACTGCAAGCGGAGCAACTGCCGCACAAATAGCGGAACTTGTGCAATGGAATCCGGACGACTATATCAATGTTTGGGTCGTGCAAGATTTATGTAGCGTAACGGGCGGTCATTGTGATGAAATAGCGGGATATGCTTTCGGTCCCGCATGGCACGGTAACTCACTTGACGGTATTTATGTCGAAGCCTTTTATTTTGGCAGTAGTCCGCAGTTATCGACTCTTTTGGCGCACGAAGCGGGGCATTACCTCGGGTTAAAACACACCTTTGACGGCGGTTGTGTGAATGATAACTGCCTGACTGACGGCGATTATGTCTGTGACACTCCACCCGATAATTCCACTACACTTATTCCCTGTGACGAAGAAATCAATAGTTGCAATACCGACACTAACAGCGGTTTAAGCATTGACTTCAACGATCAAATTTGGAATTATATGGATTACAGCGGTTCATGTCGCACGGGTTTTACTTTCGGTCAGGCACAACGTATGCACTATATGTTAGAAAACCCGAGAGCGGTTTTATTAAATTCTATGGCTTGTCAGCCGCCCTGTTTATCATCTTTAACGGCTGCATTTTCCGCACCGACTGCCGTAGAAGTCGGCAATCCTGTCGCATTTATGAATACTTCCGTAAACGCGGATACATACGCATGGAAATTGAACGGCGAGGTACAAACGAATACAACTGATTGGGAATATTCTTTCGAGAACCCCGGAGCTTACACCGTAGAGTTGACGGCGGCAAATAATGATGTATATTGTACACAGTCTTACACGCAAACCGTGCAGGTCACCTGCCCCGTAGCAGTAGAAATAGTTTGGGCTGAAACACAACCTGTGTTTGGTGACACCGTGACTTTTACCGCAATTTCCAACACGACGGATTTTACGTGGCGAGTAAACGGAGCGGATTACGGTAATGCCGATAACATTACGGTTACTTTTGACCAAATAGGCAGTTATTTGCTTGAGTTAGCAGGCAGCAACGGACTTTGCAGTAATTTAGCAAGTGAGTTGGTCGTCTTAGAAGAAACAGAAAACTGTGGTGTGCTGCCGCAGACTTTTAGTTATGGATATTCGGTGCAAGAAAAACCGCATATTTCTGACCCTGATTTTAACGGAGAGTTTTATTGGGGGCAGACCGTAGGTGTCGGAGAATATATTTTCACTTTAGGTAAAATGCAAGACTCTATCGACTTTAACGGCATACTCATTACAAAGTATGATACTCTTGGTCAAATTTTAGCAGCGAAAAAGTTTTTCACCCTGTCGGACTCTTCTATCTTCGATACGCCACGCCTTTTCTCCGTAGGTGAAAACATAGCTGTTCTCTCTGCGGGAAATCCTCATGACGCTATCAATTTTACTTTAATTGACTCAAATCTCAATATCGTTTTCAGAAGAAAAATTTACACCGCCGAATTTTCGAATTATGGTGAACCTTATCAAGTTATAAAGACAAATTCAGGTAATTATCTAACGTCTGTCGTAGAAGCAAATAAAAGCAGGATAGCTGTAATTTTAGCCGATACAGAAGGTATAGTAATCGCAGCAAAACATATTCAATTTCCTCAAGATATTCTTAATATCGTATGGACTTCACTTTCAAATGTACTATTTGAAACGGACAACGGCAATTTTGCTATAGTTACTCGCAAAGGAATGACCCTTTTCAACATGGAGTCGGGAATAATATGGAGCAAAGAATATGACTTGTATCCTTCCGTAAATGATGAAAACGATTTACGTATTCAAGATGCAGCATACGCAAACGGAAAAACGGGAATTATAGGACATAACAATGAAGTTGGTACATTTGCTGAAATAATCGGTTTAATTGACGAAAACGGCGAACCTGATTGGATAAAAAGTCACAATTACACATTATTATCTGAAACAAGCGGAAGCATATCCGAACCTTCTGTCTTTATAGAAGACAGTAATATGGTTACGGCATTATTAGCACGTCAAGGCGGCTGCTCAGGATGTAACAATGCTATTACATTGAGAATGAACACAAAATGGGATTTTGACGGAAATGTGTTATGGAATAATGCGAGTGATGACGGCACTCTAAAAATTTTTCATGAATACAACGGTTCCTATTTTTTCTCGGGTTCTTACGGGAGTTTAGGATCACTTCGAGACAGACGCATCATCCGCACCGACCAAAACGGCTATTTTCCCGATTGCTCTCCCGCAGAAAGTACCGTTTTAACCGAAAATATACCCTTTGTAGTGAACGATGTTGCCGTGGAATTGATTGATACGATTCTTGCGCCTTTACCCGACCCTGTCATAATGACAAGCAATGCTACGGTAAATCAAATTGACCTTTGTAATCTTATACGCGCTGATGCGGCATTAAATGTACTTGACAGCAAAACTTGCTCAAACGGCATCAACGTCACCGTAGAAATCTGCAACAGCGGGCTGAAAACTCTTTATCCGCTCACCAATGTTAATATCTACACCGAGCATCCCGACTCGACTACAAATGATCCCTTAACCAAACGCTTTCTTAATGCTTTTCTGTCCGCTAATCAATGCGATACACTTGTTTACTTCATTGACAGCATTCCATCTACCGAACGGCTTTACCTCGTTGTCAACGACGGCGCACAGATGTCTATACCTACGGGGTCGAATGATGTAAGTTTACCGAGAGACACCGCCTACATCGACCAACACGAATGCTTTTACGACAATAATATCGACAGTCTTACCGTTCCCGAACTTACCCCCCTCACCCTCAATCTCCCCCCCGACACCATCATCTGCAACGCCATAGATTTAACCCTCACCGCCCCGCCCGGCTTCGACACCTACACATGGCAGGGCGATACCCTCGGCAGCAGCTATACCGTCACCGCGCCCGGCACCTACGTCGCCGCCGTCACCGATAACTGCGGACTGATACAAAGCGACTCCATCACCATCCGTCAAGAACTCAACGTCGCGTTGTTGGATGCGGGTACGGATTTAGCACTCTGCACCGAAGGTACGGTCAGTTTGAGCGTCGCCGATTTTCCCTCTGTGTTGTGGAGCGACGGCAGCGACCAAAGCGACATTACTTTTACCTTGCCCGGCACCTATACCGTCACCGTCACCGACCACTGTGGTAATCTCAACAGCGATACCGTCACCGTCAATGAAATCGTCACCGACTTTGACCTCGGCGCGGATATGACCGTCTGCGCTGCCGATACCGTCGTATTGTCTTTACCCGCCGACTACAGCAATATACAGTGGTTTCCGAGTGCGCTGCCTTGTAGTGACTGTCCCGATTTTACCGTCGCACCCGTTGAAGATATGACCGTTACCGTTATCGCCGTCGATGCGGCGGGCTGCCCCGTTTCCGATACGCTGCACCTCGCCGTGCGTAATTTAGAGTCTGCTCTGACCGTCACCGACCCGACTTGCAGCGATACCGACGACGGGATTTTAACCGTAGTAAGTCCGCTCGCGGCGGGTTTTAGTCTCGACGGTTTCGCTTTTCAAGACACGGAAGTTTTTACGGATTTAGCAGCGGGAGATTATGAACTAACAACCTTAGACAGCGCGGACTGCGAGTACCTGTCACCTTTTACCGTCACCGCCCCGCCCGCTTTTGTTATCGACCCTCTTGCCGATACAACGGTCTGCGCGGGTACAATTTTCTCCCTTTCCGCACCGCCTGCGCAAGCCGCCTACGCATGGTCACCCGCCGCTGCTTTTGACTGTGCGGACTGCCCCGAAACGGTTTATTTGGGTAATTACGCGAGCGCGGCTCAACTCACCGTCACCGACTCTACGGGCTGCACGGCGAGCGATACCTTTCAGATTCACCTCGCAACCTTTACGCCCGCTTTTACTGTTACCGATGCCGCTTGTCACGCAACGGCAACGGGGCAGCTTGACCTCAACAATGCCGCGCCGCTGCTGACTTACAGCCTCGACGGAGTAAATTTTTCGGACACGCCGACTTTTGCCGGTCTGTCCGCAGACGACTACACGCTTTACGTGCGCGACTCTTTAGGCTGTATCTACGAGTCCGCTTTTGTCGTGAACGAACCCGCGCCGTTGCTGCTGCAAGTCAGCGCAGACACTACCGTCACGCGCGGAGCGGAGGTCATTTTGCGCGCCGAGGTCAGCGGCGGCACTCCCCCCTACCGCTACGAGTGGCAGCCGACCGATTTTTTAGACTGTTCCGACTGTGCCGAAACCTTTGCTTTGCCGCCGTATTCGCTTGATTATTTGGCGCAAATTACGGACTCTCTCGGCTGCGCAATTGCGGCAAAAGTCCGCCTGACCGTCGAAAATGAATATAATGTCTTCATTCCGAGTTCTTTCACCCCCAACGGCGACGGCGTCAATGACTTTTTCACCGTTTTCGGCGGCGCAAATGTCGAGCGCATTGTGTCTTTACAAATCTATGCACGCAAAGGCAATTTGGTTTTTCAGGCGGAAAACCTCACACCCAACGACGAAAACACAGGTTGGAACGGCAGCTTTCGCGGCGAGCCTTTAAACTCAGGCGTTTACGTCTATGTCGCTACCGTCCGCTTTTCTGACGGCACGGAACGGGTGAGGGCGGGGGATGTAAGTTTGTTGCGATAGTAAAAGCCCTTACACACTACAGTATGTAAGGGCTTTTACGCAAGACGTCTGCGGTCGGGAAACATCTACCGCGTTAAATCGCACTACCTAACCAAAGTAAAATACTTCTGTATCGGCACATTCCCCGCTTCCAAATTCAAAATGAAGAAGTAAGTACCCGCCGGCAAATCATCGCCTCTGTAAGTACCGTACCAATCATTGCGGTAGCCGCGTGTCTCGAAGACCTTATCGCCCCAACGGTTGAAAATCATAATCGAATTATCAGGGAAATCATCGAGGCAAGGGAACATCAAAGCATCGTTCATCCCGTCGCCGTTCGGCGTAATGACGTTCGGCGTGAAGCAATCGCCCGCGCTGTCTTGTCCGTCGATGTTGAGCGAAACGAAAGCCGTGTCGCACAGGGTCGGGCAGTTCAAATTGCACAGTTGATACTCGAAGAAGTCGTCGCCGAAGTAATTACGATTCGGAATGTAATCGAACAAACCGTTGCCGAGGTCTGTGAGTTGACCGTGTTCCGGAAGACGGATAATACTGAACTCCCAATCCAAAATATCGCCCGTTATATCGTTCGACATGACATCCTGCGTGAGCAGCGAGTCGTTGAATTGTACATTGTAAAAATCATCGTTTGCCGACAGCGGCAAGTCGCGCCAAATCGTGATGCTGTCCGTGCTGTAATCCGCACAGGCACCGTTGCTCAGCGTCCAATAGAAAGTATTTGCGCCCGGGTCGAGGTCGGCAATCAGTGTCGTCGCACTCAACGGTTCGATGATGCGCGCGCCGCCGCTCGTCGTCCACAGTCCCTCGCCTTCCAACGGAATTTCCGCTTCGATTTTCAGCTCTTCTTCACCGCAGGCAAAAATTTCGTCTTCGCCGCTGATGAATGCCAAACTGCTCAATTCGCCGCTGAAAGTCACCTGCACCGTGTCCGCATCGAAGTCTGCGCAAGTGCCTTGCGACAGCGTCCAAACGAAAGTATAAGTCTCGTTTTGCTGCGTGCCGCCGATCGTCGTCTGCGGGTCGGTCGGGTCGGTAATCGTCACGCCCGCGCTCGCTTGTGCGTTCGATTGTGACCACATTCCCGTTGCCGTCGTCGGCGCGTCCGCGTTGAGTTGCGCCGTCGAAGAGCCGCAGAGGTCGAGGTCTAAACCGGCATTCGCCGCGTCGGTCGGAATAAGGCTGATGTTAATCGCCACCGTATCCGCGCTGTAATCCGCACATGCGCCCGCCGAGAGTGTCCACACAAAGAGGTTATCGCCTTCCTGCAGGTTGAAAACTTCCGTATTCGGGTCAGTCGGGTCGATGATGCTCGCGCCCGTCAGACTTGTCCATGTACCCGTGCCGCTTATTGCAGGTACGGCTTGCAGGGTATAATCGACCGCTGCGCAAAGCGTTTCCGCCGTGCCGGCATCCGCAGTCTGCGTCGGTATCACGTCGATTTCGGCAAAGACCGTCGCGCTCGCTTCCGCCGTACAGCCGTTTTGTGAATAAACCACGTAGTAGTCGCCCGCCTGTGCCGCCGTCGTATTTTCTAAGGTTAAAATCGGCTCGCTCGTTTCCGCAACCAAAGCATTTGTCGCGGCAAAATACCAAGCAAAATTCAATGCATCGCCCGCCACCGTATCCAAAGGACTCGTGACCGTCAGCGTTATTTCGCCGCCCTCACACACTGCTTCGCTCGCCGCAATCGTCGGCGCATCGGGCACGTCATTCACATATACCACGGTTGTCGTTGAAAGCACCGAGGAGCAGCCGCCGAAACTCACCAAAGCAAAGTATGCGCCCGCATCCGCTGCCGTAGCCACCGGAATGACCGGAGCAAATGCCGTAGAAGTAAAGCCGTTCGGACCGAACCATTCGTAAGTCGCGCCGCTGAAGAAAGGCAGGTTTAACTGCACCGTCTCACCCGCACAAATCGGGCTGTCCGCACTCGTCGTATTCGTCGCTGCGGGGGGAGTAGCCGTGCCGTAAACCGTCAGCAATTCGGAGTTGGATTGCTCCGACTCACAGCCGTTGACCGCCACGGTGACGTAGTATTGACCCGCATTTGTCGGGTTGATATTTTCGACAAAAAGCGTCGCGCCCGTTGTGGTATCAATCGGCGTTGCATTGCCCGCCGCATCGACAAAGTACCAAGTGTAAGCCACCGTCGTACCCGTGTAAATATCCGCGTTGAGTTCCAAAGTTTCGCCCTCGCACAGTTCCGCGTTTTCTATGGAAATCGCAGGTGTTGCGGGCTGCGCATTCATATCTAAAAAGACAGATTGCGTCGTCGCCGTACAGCCGTTTGCCGACTGTAAGTTGAGTTGGTAGGTGCCTTGCGCCGTAATGTCGATATTCGGCAAAGCCACCGTATAGTCGTCATTTGCGCCCGCATTCGCGGTAAAGATAAAGCCGTTCGGCCCCGTCCAAGTGTAAGTCACGTCGCCCGCCGCCGGGTTGCCGTTGCTCGCCGTCAAGATCACGTCGCTGCCCGCACAGAATGCGCCCGACAGTCCGTCGGAAAGTGCCGCGATGTTTGTGATAATCGGCGACTCGTTGACCGTAACGGTCGTCGTTGCCGGGTTTTGTGAGTCACATCCCGCTGTGCTGACCGTCAGTTCGTAAGTTGTCGTTACCGTCAGGTTAAACAGTTGCGGATTTTGCTCCGTCGAAAAGACTGCATTCTGCCCCTGCACGCGCCATGCGTAAGTCGCATTCGGCACCGTACCGGCGAAAAGCTGTACGGTTTCGCCCGTGCAAATTGCGCCGTTGTTGGTCGCCGTTGCGGTCGGGGTCGGAATGACTTCCGGACTGACCGCTGCGCTCGTTTCGCTTACACAAGCGTCGATGACTGCCTGTAAAGTATAAGGCGGTACGGCGATTGTTTCGTCGGTATCGAGAAAGATAACCGCGCCCGTCGCAATGAGGTTTCCGTTACCGTTGAACCAGTTGAATACCGTTCCCTGCGGGTAGTTTTGCTGCTGTGCCGCTAAGGTAAAGGAGTCACCGGCACAAACCGTTTCGTCGGCAATAATGACCGGCTGCGCGGGCTGTGCACTGATATTTTCGACCGTTACGCTTTCGTTGACGGTACAGCCGCTTTCGCTCGTAATCGTCACCGTGTATGCGCCGTTGTCTTCCGTCGTAGTGTTCGGAATGAGCGGGTTCGGTGCCTGACTCGTGAAGCCGTTCGGTCCCGTCCATGCGTATTCGACATTACCGTTAATGTTGCCTGCATTCACAAATAAGCTCAAATTACCGCCCTCGCATTCGTCCGAAAGCAAGAAGGTCGGAGCCGCCGTCGGCATTTCAAACACGTCCAAAATATATTCGTCGGAGTACAAGGTACAGCCGTCCACCGTGACGGACATCGTGTAAATACCCTCGTTAGCAAAACTCACCGGACTGATAATCAACTGATTGGTTTCCAAGCCCGTAATATTCTCACCGTTCACATTCCAATTATAACTCACACTCGAACCCGCGTAAACCGGCACCGTCAATGTCACCGTCTCGCCCGCACAAGCAGGACCGCTGTGCGCGATAATCGGCTCGGGTACTGCGTCCGGAATGATGTTTACCAAGTCCGTCGCGTAGGTCGCCGAGCAGCCGTTGAAATCCGTTAAAGTCAATTCGTAAATGCCGTTATTTACAGCGTTTGCGTTCGGAATGACAGGATTCGGGATGCTTGCGGTAAATCCGTTCGGACCCGTCCATGCGTAGCTTTCAACCTGTTGATTGATAGCCTCATTAGCAAAAAGCTGCAAGTCGGCGGGCGAGCAATCAGAGTCCAAAGTGTACGCCGCGTAGGGGTCGGCTTCGGGTGCATTGCGCACCGTTACCGTTGTCTGCGCGGGCGCGGAAGTACAGCCGTTTGCCGTTACCGTCAGTTCGTAAGTCAACGTGGTCAATTGATTGGCGAAAGTCGGATTTTGTTGCGTAGAAATGATTTCCGTACCTCCGGCAATGCGCCATGCGTAGCTTGCGTCGGCTACGGTCGCCGCAAAGAGTTGTGCGTTGCCTCCTTCGCAAATTTCGCCTGCATTCGTCGCCGTTGCCGTCGGAATATCGTTAATCACGACTTCAATCGGTACGGAAATTTCCGCAACACAACCGTTCGCATCCGTCATGCGCACCGACCAATCGCCGGGCAGGTAAGCCGCAAAATCAGGAGCCAAAATCGTGCTGCCCGTCGTCGTCGTCAGACCCGGATTTTGCAGCGTCGTCGTACTGCTGCCCATCGGGCCGATCCATTCAAAAAGCACACCCGTTGCGCTCGTTTCGAGTATCAAATCTTCGCCTTCGCAAATCGGTGCGTTGGTCGTAATTGTCGGTGTCGCCGGTGCCGGCAAAATGCTCGTGACTTCGACGCTGCGGGTGATTGTACAACCGTTCGCATTCGTTACCGTCACGATGTATTCGCCGTTTTGTAATTCGGTTACTTCATTCAAGACGGGGTTCGGTAAGGCGGAAACAAAACCTTCCGGACCCGCCCACGCGAAGGTCAAACCTTCCGTAAAATCGGCATTCGCCTGTAAAGTCAAACTGCCGCCGTCGCATATTGCATCGGTCGTCGCCGTTGGGTTTGCGGTCGGACTTTCGTACAGTTCTACCGTAAAATCATCCGCCGTCGTACTGCAATCGTCGCTTGTGATTGTCACCGCATAATTACCCTCATCGTTTGCCGTAACGGGGTCGAGCAAAAGTTCGTTGCCGTTATTCATCACCGGATTTCCGTTCAAAGTCCACGCATAAGTCACGTTCGTACCCGTATAGACAGGTACGGAAAGCGTCACGCTGCCGCCGATACAAGCCGGTCCGGTACTCGTGATGACGGGTTCGGGTTGCGCCTCGGTCACGTCTATTTCCGTACTCACCGGATTACTCGTACAGCCGTTTGCGTCGGTGACAATGACGGTGTAAGTTCCGCTTTCAGCCGCTGTAACGTTAACTAAAGTCGGGTCTTCCGCATTGCTCGTGAAGCCGTTCGGGCCCGTCCAAGTGTAGGTCAGAATGCCCGTACCGGTCGCCGTCGCATCGAGATTAAATTCCTGATTACCGTCCGTGCAGGGCAGCGGAGTCGTGGTTGCGATTTCAACCGTCGGTTGCGCATAGATTTCCAAAACGTAGGCATCGGAAGTATT
>JAHDCG010000030.1:0-9751 GCA_020629965.1 Saprospiraceae bacterium
ATTGCCGCTGCCGTTTTTCCTTGCGTCACGAGGTCGCGGACTTCCGTTTGCAGCGCACGCACGGCTTTTTGCCTTTGGTACTTTTCACGCTCCGCACGGATGCTGCCTGCGCTCGGAGGGTCGGCGGCGGGTGTATCTTGTGCCTTGCGCAGGTCATCGAAATCGGGGCGTTTCCCGCGCGGGGGCGGCGCGACTATCGGCTCGTCGTAGATGTCGAAAAGGAGTTTACGAAATTCTTCGGCAAAGTCCGCGTCGTTTTGCATATTGACACTCAGGAAGGATTGCACAAAATTCGGGACACAGTTCGCCCGCTTTTCTCCGCGCAGCACGGGGATAAATTTCACTTTCCCCGTTTGATTTTGAAACCATTCGGTCGTAATCATGGAGTACTCGAAACCGATGCCGCCCTCGCGGTTTTTGGCTTTGCGTTTATAGTTTTCGGTGAGAATGAGCAGCACTTTGTCCGCCTCGGCGACGGCGCGCTCCATGAAGTGATTGAGATTGCGCCCGGCGCGCATTTCGTATTGGTCGAGCAGCACCTCTACGCCCCCCTCAGTGGTCAGACGGTCGGCAAGGTCTAAGACCCATTTTTTGTGCGCCTCGCCGTCCCAAGAATAGGAGATAAAAACTTTTGGGGTTGCAGCCATATCTTCGGATTTTTTCGGACGAAGGGATTATCCGAAAATGAGTGAGAAATTTGTCAGAGCGAAAGACAAAAGTATTAAAAACGGGCGAAGATTTTACGAGCTTGGCGGGATTTTTTGGGCAAAAACGGCATTATCAGGGTTACTAATCTTCCAAAAGGTTAGAAACCCTGCCTGCTGTTCCTGCCGCTACTCCCCTATCCGCCGCCCTTTCACATCATATTCCGTTTTCTTACCCGCAGCATCTTCGGCAATAAATCCGCCTGCACTTCTTTGGTAAATTTTGGTGTGTTGAAAAGGGATAATCTCTTTTCCCTGTAAGGTCATTACACCGAATTTACCATCCTGCTCGACCGCGTAATAACTGTCGAACAGCGGTTTTGCGCCGTCGTAATCGGCAAAAAGGGTGCGTCCGTCGAGACCGAAAGTCTTGGCTTTTCCGTTGTGCGTCACACTCAGCAGCGCGCCGCGCGTCGCACCGAGTCCGTAAATACCGTCGGCGGCGGGCGGTAATATTTCGTTGCCGTACAGGTCGATGAGACCTTCGTCTTCGCGGTATTTGACCGCCGTTTTCAGCAAGCCCGCACTCTTGTACAGACCGCCCGCGCTGACGTAACCGACGTTTTCATCGACCGCATAACCCTTTTCGGTTTCCGTGTTGTAGATGTATTTGCCGCCGTCCTTAAAAGCAAAAAAGAAGAAAGGCGTATCATGGACGCGCTTGATTTTTTTGTAATCGCCGTGCGGTTTCCCGTCGATTTTCACGGCGTAAGGTTTCCCCTGTAGGTCAATCATTTTGTACTCCTTGTTTTGCCCGCCGGTGAAGATTTCCAACCAAATTGCTTCCTCACCGAACATGCCCGCATTGCTGAATCTTTCGTCGTAAATCAACTTATAATTCTCATCTAAAATCACCCGCTTGTTATCCGCGCGTAGGTACGCCGTATGCATTTTTTCGCCGCTGTTAATCCTTTTGTAACTGCCCGTACCGGTGTACTTTTTTTCGCCCTTTAGATTCAGTATTTCAAAGGTTTCCGGGTAGCCTTCGCGGTGTACTACATACTCGTCGCCGACCCGCGTAATGCTCGTGTACTCGAACGGTATCACCGCTTTGCCGTCACCGTCGATGACGCCGACGTATTTGTTGTCATCCATTGCCAAGAATAAACCGGTAGCCTGAAAAGGAGACAAACCCAAGTACTCCGGCGACACCGTCCACGCCAATTTTGTATCTTTCACCCCGTATTTGTAAACCGTGCGATTGCGCGCGTCTTTTTCATCGGTCGGCACCCGGACTGCGGCGCGGTCTGCGTAAAAAGTCAAGCGACTGTTGCCCGTCAGGTCTTCGTATATTTCGCCGTTTACGTTAAAATAGTAAGCCTCCGGATAGCTGTCGATGTAATATAAACCGGGCACCGCATTGCTTTTTTGTATTGGTTTCCGTTTTAGTGCGTCGCCGCAAAAAAGGTAAATTTCTTTCTGTAAGTCGATGATTTTGCCGTTATACAAAAGATAACGACCGCCCTCCAGATGACCGCCGTAGCTGTACTCGTAAAAAGGAATGCCGTACACTTTTTCCCTACCTTTTTCATCAATGAGCATAACGTGATTACTGTTGCTTTGCGCCAAAAAACGCACCTTGCCGTCGTCGGTAGCGACTTGGTACAGTTTGCGATATTTGACGGGCAAAACCTCCTCCCCCGTCCGGCTTAACAGACCGAATTTTTCGTCGTTTTTGACTTTAAAGTAATCCTCGCCGAGTTTACTCACGAAGTCGTATTCAGCCGGCACCAAGAGCTGCATGGTCGTATCGACTAAGCCGCTTTTACCGTTTTTCGTTACGGTAATCGGCTGCCCGTTCGCGTACCAATTGATGATATTGTAGTCTTCGGCGAGTAATTTTTTACCCTGCGGGTCGTAAATATTGTACGCCGAAATTCCGTCCTGCGCAGCGATAAATTTATCGGCGGCGGGCGTGATTTTTACATAATCGAACTGCGGCTCGACGGTCACTTTTCCTTTTTTATTTTTGACGCCCCACAGCATTTTATCGTTCAAAAACAAGGTGTATTCCTCGGTCTTGTGTTCGTTTTTCAGTTTGCTTTTCTTAGCGTGTTTGGCGAGTTTATCGGCAACGGATGCGAAGTCGATTTCTGCCGGCGGCGGGGGCACGGGCTTAGTGACCGCAGCACCGGGCGGCGGCGGAGGGGGCGGCGGCGGTACTGCGTCTACCATAACTTCTTCCTCCATAAAGACAAGTTCTTCTTCCCCGATTTCCTCTTCGTTTCGGTCGGCGATTTTCTCTAAGGGGCAGTCGGTTTCTAATTGCAAAAGAGACTGCACGTTTTGTGTTTGTGCTTGTAAAATGCCTGTGCAAAGCAGGAGTAAGAGTAGATTTATGTGACGCATATTTGGTTGTTTATTTTGTGAAGAAAAGTGCAAGGCATCTCGGAGATGCCCCGCACTTACCGTTGACGTTTTTTTTATTTCAATTCCTTAAAAAAGAACGGCTTCGACTGCATCGCATCGAAGCAAATGTCCAAGTCACCCGTTTTAATTTTCCCGTCGGCGGCCCGGTAACGCACGTTGCGCAGGATGCCGGACAGGCTGTAATTGTGTGAACCGACCCACTTCCTCGGCACGAAGATGTAGCCGTCGTCCTGCAACTCGATTTTACCGAAATCATCCGTTCCGTAACTCACCAATTTAACCTCCCGCGTCGTCGGCGAAATCACAAACTGCGGATTAGAAATACCGCCCGGGCGCGTCTCGACTTTACTCTGCAAATCATCCGCTATCGGGCGCATTTGTCGGATGAAGCGCAGCGTTTCGTAGCTGTCTGTCGTGTTGGCGTCGCTTTCTTTACGCATAAAATCCTTGATGCTGACCTTACCGAATTTGCCCGCTAAATTCAGCGTGCCACCCCGGAAAAGGTTATCGTTTCTTGTGTTAAAATCTGCCGGCGGATTGTCGCATTTGACATTCAGCTCGCGCGAATTGATTTTAAAAAGCAGCGTACTCATCGTCGAAAGCAACGCGGGCGAAAAGTACTGCTCGACGCTGCATTCCTTATCTTTTTCCAAAAAATAAACCGTGCGAATGCCCGTCGTATTGCTGAGTATGCTGATGTTGACGAGGTATTCTTTTTGCCCGATTTTTTGCATGCCGTACCACTCGCCCGTCAGTTGCCGAAAGACGTTTTGCTCGCGGTCTTGCTCGCGGGCGCGGGCTTGATTGCGCTGCGGGGCGGTAGATTTGAAGTCGTCGTTTTCGGTGCCGTCGGGTCGGAGCGTCCCGATAAAATCACCGCGTTCGGCTACCAAAACGTAGTCTCCGCGCCCTGTCGATTTCTTTTTGATGCGGTCGTAAAGGTATTCGGTCAGGATTTTTCCTTTGCTGTCCATGAGGGCGTATTTGCCGTCCGCCGTTAGTTTTACAGCCGCAAAATCAGCACCGACCAAACCGACGCTCCGGTAAATATACGGGGTGACCGCCTTTCCTTTTTCGTCAAAGACGCCGTACAAAGGTATCCTTTCCAATACACCTTCCTGTGCAAAAATCATATCGCCCGGACCGCGTTTTATTTCCCGAAATTCAAACGGCAACACTACCGTACCGAAGGTGTCGATGACGCCGTAAGTATAACCGTTCCCCTCATCTTTGCGACCCCGAAAATAGCGGGGATGAATGATTTTCAAACGCTCGTATTCGGCGGGGATAACGACCTCTAAAGCGGAGTTCAGCACACCCTGTTTGTCATTTTTACTACTCACTGTCATGCCGTTGTTTTGTACGGCGAGGTAGTCGTATTGCGGCGGGGTGATTTCATGATATTCCTCATCCATAAAACCCCATTGACCGTTTCTTTTATATTTCATGCGACCTTTATCGGAAGTGATTTCCTCATAAACAAAAGGCAACAGTTCTTTACCTTCTCGATTCATCATGCCGATTAAGCCGTTTTTCTCGGTGCGGTAGCGGTCTTCGCTGACTCGGCTGATTGGACTTTCGTAAATTAAGGGAAAAATTTCCGTGCCGTCCTGTGCCGTCAGTCCGTATGTTTTCCCCTTATTCCCGACAGAATAATTAAAATCTTTGTCCCGTTGAAAATAATCGTACACTACGGGTATCGTAAATTTACCGTCTTTGGAAAGTAAACCCTGCAATTTTCCCTTTTCCGCTTTAAAATAACCCGTTTGTTCCCGGCTTTCCCAACTCTTCAATACCGCATAAATCTTATCATATGCAAAAGGAATCAGCACCCGATTTTTACTATCAATAATGCCGTACTTCTTATCCTTTTTCGCCACCATAAAATCGCTTAACTCCTTCGGCAGCGCATCGTAAACGGGCGGAATAAACCACTCCTGCCCTAAGTAGAAACCGTAGCGACCGCCCGATTGACCGCGATAGCCCCGTGTGTTGCTCGATTGTTTTTTGGCAGACCTCGGCTTCGGTGCGGCGATAGGTCGCATCGGTTCTTCTTCGATGACGGCGTCGATAACTTCCTCTTCCGTCTGCGCGGACAGCGGTGCGGTTATCCCGAAAAGTAATAAAATCCAAAAGATATTTTTCATCCGATTATTTTTCATTTTTTAAATTTTTCACCGTACAAATGTACTTCATTCCGTTGGGGAAATCGGAGCGGTCCTGCACAATTTCCAATTTCTTTTCACCGAACAAATAAACGGTTTTGGCGGTGTCCGAGACTTCGTCTTCGATGGTTTTTAAAGTGAAATCATCGAGTTGTAATTGCAGAACTAAACTGCGGTATTTTCTTATTTTCGGGTCGTCGCCGGCAAGAGTATAATTGTAGGTCAAATAAATTGCATCGTCGATTTGGGTAAATACGGGTCGCATTGCCCACGACTGACTCGGTGCGGCATCTGCAAAATACGGGCGCAATTCCTTCATTTTTACCTGCCGAGTGCGTACGTTCAGTTCATAAATGCGCTCGAATTGTTTGGCGCGATTGCTTGCCGCATAATCTTCTCGACTCTCGTAGCCCGTGCCGTGCAGATAGATTTTTCCGCGCGTGTACAGGACGTGCCGCGTGCTCCACCCCGGCGGAAAATCTATATTTTCGATAAAGGTCAACGGTGCGTTTTTGTTAATATCGTGCAGACAAAAATGCGCCTTCGTGCCGCCCGACTCGCGCATCATAAAGACGGCGAGGTCTCCGTGCAGCGACCAGTCGGAGTCGTAGGAGAAGAAACCTGCGCCCGGATTTTTGACGTAAGGCAAACTCGGCGTATGGTAAATTTCGCGCCCGCGCGGCACGCTGAAATGACCGAAATACGGATTATTGCCCGAGGCAAAATACAGCACAATTTTATCATCCGCAAACAGATAATGCCGCTCCGAGGCAAAAGCATACGGCATGGAAACCGAGGCGACTTTGTGAATTTTCTTATCGTAAATTTTTAATATATCAAAATTATATCGCCAACCGGCGGCAGTCCCGACGGAGGTCGCATAGTAGCCCGACAGCACCAAAGTATCTCCGCGTCGCACAGCTTGAAAGGAAGTACCGAGGAGTTTTTCGGCTTTGATATCAAAGCTGAAAGTATCGGCTTTTGCACCCAAAAAAGAGGTGACGTGCAGTCGCTTTTGATTGGTATGCAGCAGATAGCCGTCGGCAAATTGCGGTCTGCCGTTCACCTCTTGGTAGGTGTAGGTATGCGTTTTGAATTTCTTTTGTGCCTTGCCTGAAGAGGGAAAAAGCGCACAAAGTAACAGTAAGAACAGGAGGGATTTGTCAGGCATGCAAGGCAGATTTTTTTTTAAAAAGACACCAAAAGTAGAAAAATTAAGCAAGTTTTGTCAATGAACCGGCGCCGTTAACGAAAATAATTGTCAGAAGTCGTAAATTTTCTTTGCGCAAAGACGACCGCTTTTCCGGAAATACATAATTCTTCACGTATGTAAAGCAAATTTGAGATTGAACATCGAATCCAAAAATTCTTTATACATTTACGACTTCTTACCAAGCAAAACAAAAACCCGGTGCAGCAACATTTCGCCCGCCGCAAAAATTAACGACCATGAAAAATACAATACTTTTACTGCTTTCTTTTCTTTTGCTCGGCACTGCCTGCAAAGTCAATCCCGTGACGGGCAAAAAAGACTTTCTCGTCATGGGCACGGAGCGCGAAAAAGCCCTCGGGGCGAGCTACGACCCGCAGGTAGAGGCAAGTATGGGTTTTTACGACGACGCAAAATTGCAGCGTTTTATTGACGAAAAAGGGCAGCAAATGGCGCGTATTTCGCACCGTCCGAATTTGGGTTTTCAGTTTAAAATCGTTGATTCACCCGTCGTCAATGCCTTTGCGGTGCCGGGCGGCTACGTCTATTTTACGCGGGGTATCATGGCGCACTTTAACAACGAAGCCGAATTTGCGGGTGTACTCGGTCACGAAATCGGGCACGTCACGGCGCGGCACAGTGCCAAGCAGATGCGTAACCAAACGCTGTCGCAGGTCGGTTTGATTGCAGGGGCAATTGCTTTTCCGCGTCAGTTCGGACAATTCGGCGAGATGGCACAACAGGGATTGGGTCTTTTACTACTGAAAAACGGACGTGACGACGAAAGCCAATCCGATAAACTCGGCGTACAGTACAGCACCAAAGTCGGCTACGATGCTGTCGAAATGGCAAACTTTTTTCGTACCATCGATCGCATCAGTGCCGGCAGCGGACAGGAAATCCCGACCTTTCTCAGTACCCACCCCGACCCGCTCGACCGCGAGGAAAAGGTAAAACAGATGGCGCGTAAAAGACAAGCTAAGGCTCCCGCCGGGCAGCAGTTTCAGGTCAACCGTGACAGCTATCTGCGCATGATTGACGGCTTGCTGTACGGCAAAGACCCGAAGCAGGGCTTCATCGAAAACAACAACTTTTATCACCCCGTTTTAGAGTTTCAATTTCCGATACCCAACGGCTGGCAAACCGCCAACAGCCCGCAACAGTTTCAGATGGGTGCGCCCGACGGCAAAGCGGTGGCATTCTTAATGCTCGCACAAGAAGGGTCTTTGCAGGAAGCCGCCCGCGCCGCCCTGACCAACAATCAACTGACCTTAAAACAGCAGGAAAATATCCGCGTCAACGGCATGAACGCCATCGCTATGCGCTCTGCCAAACCCAATGAACTGGAGGTACTGACCTACGTCATTCAAGACGGCAACCGCATCTATAAATTGCACGGATTGAGTACGCCGCAGGATTTCAGCCGCTATTTCAATACTTTCAAGCAAATCTTCGATAACTTTGATAAACTGACCGACCCGAGCAAACTCAACAAGCAGCCCGAGCGCGTCAAAATCGAAACGGTGAAAAGCAATACGACGCTGCAAAATGCTCTGACCGGCTTCGGTATGCCCCGCGCCCGCCTGAATGAATTAGCAATTTTAAACGGTATGGAGTTGAACGACCGCGTGACGGCGGGGATGTTGATTAAGACGGTGCGGTGAGGGAGGTTGGGGGGTTGGGTGTATTTGCCTGAAATATCCCGACATTTACATACCATGAGCGGTAAGCCGGGCTGAAGTGCTTCATGCCGGCGGTATTTTTGCGACTTGGTACAGACGCGGGAAAACGCGTCTCTTTCGGAGATGCAAATTAGTTATTTCCCGCCTTCCCGTTTTGGAGTTCTTTTCGATTTTTCTGCCGTTTTAAATTGCCGCCCTCGCCTTCTTGTCTCGCAGGAAGACGTGCAGTTGCACGTCTCTACAAAAAACGCCGGGCGGAATTTAGAACACCACGCACCCCACCCCCTACCAACCGTCACCCGCCGCCTATTTCCATCCCCAGGCTTTCTGCATCTTCCGATACACCGCCGTGTTGTCGTAAATACCGCTGAAATATTGCGCGCCGGGGCCGTAGGCAAACAACGTCGTCATCTGTGCGGTGTGTCCGTTGGTGGTAAATTCCAATTTCGGTTTTCTTGATTTTCCGTTTTTATTCAGAGCCAAACCGCCCGTTTCGTGGTCGGCGGTGACGATGACCAAGGTCTCTTTGTTTTCTGCCGCGTAGCGCAGCACATTACCGAGGGCGAGGTTAAAATCTTTCATTTCGCTGAGGACACGTTTGCCGTCTTTGGCGTGTCCGGCCCAGTCGATTTGCCCTGCCTCGATCATCAAAAAAAAACCTTTTTCGCTGCGACGTTCTAAAAAACGGGGTGAAAATTTAGCGGCGAAAGGCAAATAATCTCTCCCCTCTCCTACTCCGAGCGGCGAAGAATCTGCGGTGAGGTAGATGAGTTTATCTTCATTTCCGAGAGCGATTTCGTCCAAATTTCGGTTCAGATAATTTTCGGTACGGTAGCCTTTCTTTTGCATTTCGGCGAGCAGGTTACGGTCGTCTTTTCTGCGGTCGAAAAACTTCTTGCCGCCGCCGATGAGCAGGTCGGCACCGGACGCAGCGAGGTCGAGGGCTATTTTTTCGGAGAAAACGCGGTTGGGCTGATGCGCGAAAAAAGCGGCGGGCGTGGCGTGGGTAATCGGCACGGTCGTCACCAAGCCTGTCGCGTAGCCCCGGTCACGCGCTTCCTCGGCGATGGTGTAGAGCGGCAGGGTGTCCGTATCGACGCCGACGGCATTGTTATAGGTTTTTTTGCCCGTGGCGAAAGCGGTAGCGGAGGCGGCACTGTCGGTAATCAGGTCGTTGCTGCTGTGCGTTTTGTGCAGCCCGACGACGGGCATCGCCTCGATGTATTGCGGGTCTTTTGAGGCATACATCGCAGCCGAAATCTGCGCAATACTCATACCGTCGCCGATAAACAAGATAATGTTTTTCGGTCGTTCGGCAAATTCTATGGTCTCGTAAGCGGGTAAAACTCGGTAAGTACTTTGACAGGAAAGGCAACACAGTAGTAAACACAGCAGCAGGGCATTTCGATTGCCGGTCGGTAGTTGATGGTGGGTAGGCAGGTTTTTACAAAAGTTTTCGGATTTACGAACCACTCTGTTTTTGATTAGGAAGAACTTTAGAAGTTTTATTTTAAACGCCGACAAAGCTAAGGAAATAAATCGGGAAGGCAACGCAGAGCAGAAAAAAAGGGAGCAACACCCACTTTGTTGCTCCCTGAAAGAATACCTGATAACGGTTAA
>JAHDCG010000030.1:9851-54126 GCA_020629965.1 Saprospiraceae bacterium
TAAAAACGCCGTCCCGACTCCTCGCCGGGACGGCAACCACACACTATGAGAACACCCAATTGTTAATCTTCGGTTTGTTGCGGGGTTGTGAAAAGCGGGCGCACGGGGGGTGACTGTGCGCCCTGTATTCACTAAATACTGATACTAAAAGTGACGAACGGTTCGGGAAAACCGCACGTCTTTCACGGTTGTCAAACGGTGAAAAAGTGAGCTGCATTCGTTTATGCAGCTCGGTATTTATCTTGTTTTTTGAGACAGGCGATGTGTAAGTTTATTCATAGTTTGTTTAATGCTCAAACCTCAACAAAACAGATAAAAAAGGTACATGGATATTTGAAAAAATGTGCTAAAAGCCTCTCCTGCAACCGCAGGAGAGGACTACATTACGAGAAACACTTAGTATAAAAAGACAACTTGGAGGGCAGTTGCCCCGGTGTCGGCGGGCGCGGTTCGGTGCGCCCCGTTTCGTTTTGTGATGATGAATTACGGGTAGAGTAGCATCTGTTTGATGCTGATTATTTTTTGAACCTGATTTTTATGATGAATACCTGTCCCGACTTCAGTCGTG
This sequence comes from Saprospiraceae bacterium, assembly GCA_020629965.1. Taxonomy (GTDB): domain Bacteria; phylum Bacteroidota; class Bacteroidia; order Chitinophagales; family Saprospiraceae; genus JAHDCG01. The sequence goes on from JAHDCG010000030.1 coordinate 10,420, forward strand.
GATGATTGTTTATGATTTGGATTTTACTTCGTAAAATCTGCGTCTCTTGCAATCGAATTCAAATCAAAAATTAATTACAACTAAAAGTAGTGTCGGCATCCTTCGGGGGATATGAAGAAAATGCCGACACCCCATAGTATGTAAATCCCAAGAACAGTTTCTTTGACGGTGGACGGTTTTACGGCGGACGGTGGACGGGATGCGTCTTAGGTCTGCCGGTTTGGTCGTTCCGCGTTTTTTTCGTTTTTTCTCTGAAATATGTGTTGTGTAAAATCGGTAGATAGGTAATGCGAGCGCATTTTTAAAATTCCAATGTCGCTCTTAAATCGTAGATGTCTTTTTAAAGTTGGTGTTGAGAATTTCAGAAGATAGAAACAGAAGAAATCAGAGCCGTAAAGCAAGTCTAAGCGGCGTCTAACGTCCAAAATCTCATCCTAAAGTGTTTGCCCGCCATGTCAACAATAACCCGCCGCAGCTTCCTGCGACTTCGATAATCGACAACCGTTTTCTTTGTGTTGCCTGCCGTTTCCGACCGATTATGACACAAAGGTAGGGGGCGGTGTGCTGTACCGAAAACCACGGAATCGTCTCTTTTCGAGTTTCTAAGCGGGAAACAAACCGTTAAAACGCAGAATTTATTTCTCCTGCCAAAAACACATAATTGTTTTCGTTAATTTTATAACTAACTGAAAATCAATTTTATGTATAATTTATTTTTGCAATATTATCATACCTGAAATCGGGTAGGCGAGTTGTTTTTTTGCCGGATTTCAAAGACCCGAATCTTTTTTTATTTTTTTTGAAAAGCTGTGCAAAACCGTGATTTAACAAAAAATTAGATACGAAAACTATGCAGAATCAGCGTTATATACATCTGTTTTACAGTTGACGGTTGTCAGTTGTCGGTTGCCCGGCGGGTACGATTCAAACAACTCCAACAACTCTAACAACTCTAACAACCCCTCTCTTTTAAAAAAACTATGTTAGCAAAAGACGACCTGTATAAATTAGTGAAAGCGATGTCGCGCAGTGAGAAGCGATATTTTTCTTTGGACGCGCAGAAGAGCGGGAAAAAAGGCAGCCGGTATTTGGAATTGTTTCGGGTGCTGAATGAGATGGATGTTTACGACGACGAGCGATTGAAAAAGAAATTTCCGCGCGGGCTGTCATCCGACAAGGCGTACCTCTACGAAGCGGTGCTGCGCTCGATGCGTGACTACCGCAGTCCGCGCAGTAAGGCGGCGCAAATCAAGGAGCGCATTCAGGACAGCCGCTACCTCTTTGAGCGCGGACTCTATAAACTGTGCGATGAACGCCTGCGTGAGGCGAATGATATTGCTAAAGAATTGGGCGATGAGTTGATGATACTGGAGGTGGCGCGGGAACGGCTTTTGACGATTAAAGGCAACAGAGACAAGCATTTCGTCAAATATGTGGAAGATTTATTGACTCACCAAGATACTGCTTTTGATAATGTCAAACAGTTTTTTAAATATTCCGGAGCATATTATAGAATGATTGCGAAAGTCACCAAAAATTTTCATTTACCTAGCGAACAAAAAGAAAAAATAAGTTTACCTGACTTTTTCAACATCGATAAAGACATCGTACTTTCTCCTCAAACAGAAAGAAGATATTTGCAAAGTTTGGCTCTTCATTCTCAACTCATCGGAGATAAGGAAAAGGTCTTGGAATATTTTATACAAACCGTAGATTGGTGGAATAAAAATAAAGCTTTCAAATCCGAAGAATACTTTAGGTATATTAGTGATGTATTCAATATGATTTACGCCTTTATCGCAAATGAGAAGTTTACGGAAGCAGGGATTCATCTTAACGCTATCAAGGCAGAAGAACCCGTTTTGACACACGAAAAACGGGTATGGTTTGAAAGTCTTTATTTACATCAACTAATGCTTTTGTTAAATCAAAAAGATTATCAGAAAGCCAAGAATTTGGTAGGTGAAATTGATGAAGGCTTGGTAAAAAACGGCTTAACCAACAACAACATTTTATCCTGTAATATCAGCATTTTATATTTTTTGTTGGGTGACTACGAAAAGTCTCAAATGTGGTCGGCAAAAATTATAAATGCATCACGGAGTACATTGAGAAAGGATATTCAAATTTTAGTCAGAGTATTAAATCTCATAAGCATTTTTGAAACCGAAGAAATTGAACAGGTCGAAAACGCAATCAGGTCGGTCAGCAGATACTTTAAGGTAAACGGTATTATCAATACTTCTTTTGAATACAAACTTTTGCAGAAATTATCAGGACTTTTCAAATGTTTTCCCAACGAAACAGGTGAAAAAAAAAGTGATTTGTACGATTTTTTATCAGGTCGGTACAAAACAGAGGGAAGTCGGGACGATATTATAGAACCGCTTTTGGAGTGGCTCGAACCTGTAAAAGTTTTTGCAAAGTGATAAAAACAAGTCTGTATTACAGTCTTATCTTCATCACTTTGCAATTATTTTAATGTGTAACCAATTACCGGTAAGTCCCCGCTCCGTAGCGTCGGTTTTAACCGACCTGCTAAAACCAAAAATTAGCTTATCGACTAAAGTCGATGCTACGAATAGGTAAGATTGTTGCCCTTTTTCAATTATTCTATCCGACTTTTGTCACTGATAACTTATTGTTCTTATAAGTAATTCTTACCATATTATTGCTAACAAAACGTCCTGTATTATTAGCTTCTTTTTGAACCTTAATCATTTCGATTTTAAAAGTTTCACTATTTACAATCGGTCTGCTGCTTCTGCCGCTGAGTGAAATAATAATCTCACCGACACCGATAAAATCCAAAGTCCGCGCAAACTCACTGTACAGCACCTGCACCTGCCCTTTCAATTTTTTGCTCTCCGTACCTATCTGAAAAGACAGCAGCGAAGACTCGCGCAGTTGATAGTTTTTGTTGTCGCCGGCATCATAATACGACAAACTCGTATCGTCGGCGGCCATGGCGTGAATGGAATTTCCGATGACGGAAAGGAGGACACCCTGCCCCGAGAGGGAGTAAGAATGTACCTCGTGGTCGTTGCGCACGAAGTAAAGGCGTTGCATATCTTCGGCGAGAAAAACTTTGTTTTTCAGCATGTCTGTGGTCGTTTTCTCTAACATTAGTATGTTTTCTGCTTTTTGAGATTTTAGACTTTAGATGTTAGCCTGCCCCGTACTTTAGTCGGGGACGTTAGACCGGTTACAGCCTTTTGCTAAGGTTCTCTTTAATCTAAAATTCTCCGTTTTTTGATAATTATCTGCTGTCTTTGTAACAGACAAAACCGTCGTCATTTTTCGGGTGTGTAAGTCCGAAAAAAAAGTGTGTTGTGTAGTGAAAAGTAAGGAAGATTTAACAAAAAGTAAAGACAAAGCCGCAGACAAGTCCAAATGGGAGTCTAACGTCTAAAATCTAACATCTAAAATCTAACGATACATAAACGGTTTAAAATCAATTATCAAACAACAACAGAGGTTGTCGTGTCTTTTGACTAAGCGTAACTCGGTAAGCGGGAAAAGAAATGTTGTGTAATTCTCGGGGATAAAGATACGATTTTTGCCGTAAATTTGCGGAGAAATCACTTGCAAAAATCACGTCCGCAGTCTAACATCTAACATCTAAAATCTTAAAGCAATCAAAACCTTACTCACCGAATTACCTTACCTCCCGCCGATACAATGGTTCAGCCTAATCAACCGTCACGACACGGTCTTATTAGAGCATTGCGAACACTATACCAAAGGCGCGTACCGCAACCGCTGTCACATCGCCGGGGCACAGGGGCTGCTGCGTTTGAGTGTGCCGCTCGCCGGCGGAAAGCACGCGCAGACGCCCGTCGCGGAGGTCGGTATTTCCGACGAAACGCCGTGGCAGTATCAACATTGGCAAAGCATACAATCCGCCTACGGCAAGTCCCCGTTTTTTGAATTTTATGCGGATGATTTGCGCCCTTTTTACGAAAAAAAATACAATAAACTGTGGGATTGGAATTACGATTTGTTGCTCTGCCTGACGGAGTTGTCAGGCTTGGAAACGGAGTTCAAATTGACGGAAAATTACGAAAAAACACCACCCGCCGACATCCTCGACTTTCGCGGCGGCGTACATCCTAATCCGCAAAAAGCACTGCCCGACCCGGATTTTACAGCCCGACCCTACGGGCAGGTTTTTACGGAAAAACACGGTTTTTTGCCTAATTTGAGTATCATCGACTTGCTGTTTTGCAAAGGACCGGAAACTGTTTTGTTTATGGAAACTTAGGTGTCTGACGCTGCATTTCAGAAAGGACAAAAATATTGAGAATTACCGTGAAATTAAGCAAAAAAAGCGTCTGACACCGACTTTATCTGACGATAAATTTCATTCGTTGCAAACGAAAATTATGACCCGCACCACCGACCTCACCCTCGCCGCTGTTTTCGCCGCCCTCACTCTCACCTTCATCCTGCTCACGGCGTACAGCGAACCGTTTTTCGATTTTGCTTGGGCGCGACACCACAATGCGCTCAGTTGGTATATTCGCCCGCTGCTGCTGCTGCCCTTTTGCTTTTTTGCTTATAAGAAAAGCTACGCAGGAATGCTGTTTTCCGTTTTTGCTTTGATGACTTCCATGATGTGGTTTCCCGCGCCCGCTGTGGCTTCGGAGCAAGCTAAAGAGTTTTTACAAATGGAGTCGGAATACCTGTTCGGCACTTGGAATTTTGCAAAAACCCTGATGGCGCTGACCGTGCCGCTGATGTTTATTTTGCTCGGTATGGCTTTTTGGCGCAGAAAATATCTGTACGGTTTTTTGGTCATTGCGTTGAGCAGTATCGGCAAAATGCTGTGGAGTGTGGTCTATGGCGGCGAGTCGGGTTATGTGCTGTTTCCGGCGGCGATTATCGGCATCTTGCTGTCGGGCGCGGTCATTTTTATCGGACAAAAACGCGGTTGGCTGTAAAATCAACTACCCGTTTTTTGCCAATCTCAAACAATTCGCTCTTTTCCGCCCGTATTGTTAGTAAAAACTCATCTTTATATGTCGAAAAGGCAAGCGATTAGGCGTAATTTCGCGGTTTACGGAAAAACTCATTATTCTAACCAAACTTTTTCCGGCAATCTACTACTACGATATGAAAGAAAACTTTTTAGAAAATATGCTTTTCGACTCGCAAGGCTTTGAGGAAGACGGAGAATTTATGCCCCTGATTACCATCGACGAAGAAGACGAAAACGCCATTACCGAAGATATTAACGATATTTTGCCGTGTCTGGCTTTGAAAAATACCGTGCTTTTTCCGGGCATCGTCATTCCGATTACCGTCGGGCGCGACAAGTCCATCAAAGCCATTCAGCATGCCTACGAGGGCGACCGCCTGATTGCCGTACTTTCGCAGCGCGACTCTAACACGGAAGCTCCCGACGCCGATGATTTATTTCGCATCGGTACGGTGGCACGCATTATCAAGCTCATCAAAATGCCCGATGGCAGCACGACCGCTATTTTGCAGGGACGCAAGCGTTTTGAACTGCTCGAAATGTTGCAGGAAGAGCCGTTTATGGAGGGCATTATCAAAGTTTTGAGCTACGAAGAGCCGACGAATACTTTGGAATTTGAAGCGATGGTCGCTTCGATTAACGACATGGCGAAGAAGATTATTCAACTCTCGCCCAATATCCCGACCGAGGCGGTGGTTATGCTGCGCAATATTACCAACCACAGTTTTCTGCTGAATTTTATCGCTTCCAATCTCGGTTCAAAAGTCCAATCCAAACAGCAAATACTCGAAATAAACGACCTCGCCGAGAAAGCGACGACCATCATTCGCTTCATGGACAGCGAACTGCAACTGCTGCAACTGCGCAACAAAATCGAAAGCAAAACGCGTGTCGATATGGAAAAGCAGCAGCGCGATTATTTCCTCAACCAACAACTCAAAACCATACAGGACGAACTCGGACAGGGTAATCCGCACGAGGAGGAAATCGAGCAGTTGGTGCGGCGGGCGCAGAAGAAAGATTTTCCGCAGGAAGTCAAGCAGGTTTTTAACAAAGAAATCAATAAAATCCGCCGCATCAACCCGCAGGTGCCCGAATATTCGGTGCAACTCAACTACCTCGAATTGATGCTCGACCTGCCGTGGAATGAGTTTACGGAGGATAATTTCGACCTGCGCAAAGTCAAAAAAGTACTCGACCGCGACCATTACGGCTTAGACAAAGTCAAAGAGCGCATTTTGGAACACCTCGCCGTTTTGAAATTAAAAGGCGATATGAAAGCCCCGATTTTGTGCCTTGTCGGCCCTCCGGGTGTGGGTAAAACCTCGCTCGGTCGCTCCATTGCGAAGGCAATCGACCGCAAATTTGTACGCATGTCGCTCGGCGGTCTGCACGACGAAAGCGAAATCAGAGGACACCGTAAAACCTACATCGGGGCCATGCCGGGTCGCGTCATTCAGTCTTTGAAAAAAGTCGGCGCGTCCAATCCGGTTTTTATTTTGGATGAAATCGACAAAGTCGGCAAATCCTTTCGCGGCGACCCCTCTTCCGCCCTGCTCGAAGTCCTCGACCCGGAGCAAAACAGCACCTTTCACGACAACTACCTCGACGTAGAGTACGACCTGTCGAAAGTGATGTTTATCGCCACCGCCAACTCGCTGTCCACCATTCAGCCCGCGCTGTTGGATCGCATGGAAATCATTCACGTCAGCGGCTACTCGACGGAAGAAAAGTTGGAAATTGCGAAGCGACACCTGATTCCGAAACAGCGCAAAGAGCACGGTTTGAAGTCTGCGCACGTCAAATTATCGCGTGCCGTCACCGAGAAAATTATTCAGAGCTATACCCGCGAGTCGGGCGTGCGCTCCCTCGACCGCGTCCTCGCCGCCGTGATGCGCAGCATTGCTAAAAAAGTGGCGATGGAAGAGGAATACAACGAAACGGTCAAAGCAACCGACCTCAAGGACATGCTCGGCCCCACTAAATACGACCGCGAAGCCTACCGCGTGGAAGACACGCCCGGCGTGGCAGTCGGCTTGGCGTGGACCAGTGTCGGCGGCGATATTCTCTTCGTCGAAGCGAGTCTGAATAAGGGCAAAGGCAAAATGACGCTGACCGGTAATCTCGGCGATGTGATGAAAGAGTCCGCCTCGACCGCGCTCAGTTACCTGCGGGCGCACAGCGAGTCGATGGGTATTGCTTCGGAAGTTTTCGAGAAAAACGATTTGCACATTCACGTCCCCGAAGGTGCAATCCCTAAAGACGGCCCCTCGGCGGGCATCACGATGCTCTCGGCGATGACCTCGGCGTACACCGGTACCCCGCTGAAACCCTACGTGGCGATGACCGGTGAGATTACGCTGCGCGGAAAGGTACTGCCCGTCGGCGGTATCAAAGAGAAGGTTTTAGCGGCGAAACGCGCGGGTATCAAAGAAATTATTTTGTGTAAAGAGAACAAGAAAAACGTGGAGGAAATCGACGCGGCTTACATCAAAGGCGTGGAGTTTAGTTACGTGTCGAAGATGCAGGATGTGCTGCGGATTGCTTTGAGTGCGTAGGTTTTTGATGTAGAGTCGATATTAAAATGAGTAAACCTCTCTTTCGTTTTCGGGCGGAAGGGAGGTTTTTAAATTTTTGTTCGGTCTCTAAAAATCGTTTGAAATCCTAATTTTAGTCCTTACCGATTGGTAGGGTTTAAGCCGAAACCAAAAGGTTTTTTCGGAAAGTAATCTGACCGACTTCTTGCCATGAGACAAGCGTAGAAAAATTGATAAAGGGCTCCAAAATTGCTTCGTTAGTGGTGACAGTCGCAAACGGTCCGGTGTCATCGACAAAAATGTAGTCCGATTAACCAATGTAAAAACTTGCGCTGTACTAAGCGATTGAGATTTTAATGCAGGCGAGGAATGCGAGGTGGTTTCACTGTCGCAATTTTGGAAGAGTACAAATTTAAGCTAATGCAAGACTTTTTGATTATTAAAATACAACCTATCCGATAATCATCTGCAAAAACTCCCTTGTTCCGATTACTTTGACGGGCGGAAAATCTTCTTCCGATAAAATCCTAAAATGCTTATCATCGGTAACAATAAAATCCGCATTTCCGCTGATAGCACAATCAGCAAATTTGTCATCATCTTCATCAGCCTTCAATAGTAGCCATTTATAATAAACTACGACTCTTTCGGTATAAGGTGACTGCAAAAGAAATTCAATGATATTTTGAGCTATTTGAGAATTAGTTTTCCGCTCGATTACTTCTGTATATTCCGTTATTATTTCGTTAGTAATGAGCAGATTGATTTCTTGCTTAATTATTGCATCAAAAATCGGACGATATACCGACTTCTTCGAAATACTAACCAATAACGAATTAGTGTCAAGAACTACACGCAGCCGACTCATTCTTCTCCTTTTAACCAACTTTCCATAGTCTCGTTATTCCAACCTCTTTCATCCCATAGTTTATCCATGGCAACAGTAGCGCGTTCCGCAAAGTATTCGGAAAGCAATGTTTTTATTTCTAAAAGCTGTTCTTCTTTTAAATCAAAGCTATACAACTTTAACAATTCAAGTTGTAGATTAGTCAGTGGCTTGTTTAGTACCTTTGTCATAAGCAGTTGAATTTAATTGTAAAATTTACAAAATAAAAAGTTTGCATCGTATGCGAATAAATATTCACAAAACGAAAATAGTAAAAAATTATTGACTGACCAAATCCTACATAAAAAAACCTCCCCCCCACCCGCAGGCAGAAGAGAGGTTCTATATCCTAAAAACTCACGACCAACTCAAAAGCAGTCGCAAATCAAAACTACTCCGCCGCTTCCTCCTCCAGCATCGCCTGACGCTGACGGTAAGACTCGTGCGCTTCCTTCGTCGTCACCACCAAGTCGTTAAACTTGCGCATACCCGTACCCGCCGGAATTTTCTTCCCGACGATGACATTCTCCTTCAGACCGTACAACATATCTTTTTTCGCACCGATAGCAGCGGTACTCAATACTTTTGTCGTCTCTTGGAAAGATGCCGCAGAAATCCACGAGGTTACACCCAGTGATGATTTCGTGATACCTTGCAGCAGCGAACTCGAAGTCGCCGGAATTGCGTCGCGGTAGCTGACAATCTTCAAGTCATTGCGCTTGAGGTAAGAGTTTTCTTCGCGCAGTTGACGCAGAGAAACAATCTGACCCTGCTTCAACTTGTTGCTGTCACCGTTGTCCGTGATGACTTTCTTGTCGAAAATCCAATCGTTTTGCTCCAGGAAGTCGAATTTCTCGACCGCTTCCCCTTCGAGGAAAGACGTATCTCCCGGGTCTTCGATTTGTGCGCGACGCATCATCTGACGCACGATGACCTCGATGTGCTTGTCGTTAATCGGAATACCCTGCGAGCGGTAAACTTCCTGTACCCCGTTGACAAGGTACGCAGACACCGCAAACGGGCCTTTGATACCCAAAATGTCACGCGGCGCAATCGCACCGTCGGATAACGGCATACCCGCACGGACAAAGTCACCCTCCTGTACCAAGATGTGCTTGGACAAACCGACCAAGTATTTACGCTTCATGCCCTCTTTCGAGGTGATGATAACCTCACGGTTACCGCGCTTGATTTTACCGAAGCTGACCGTACCGTCAATTTCGGAAACCACAGCGGGGTTAGACGGATTACGCGCCTCGAAAAGCTCCGTAACACGCGGCAGACCACCGGTGATATCCTGAATCTGACCCAACTTACGCGGGATTTTCACGATAATCTGACCGACATCTACCGTCGCACCGTCTTCGATGCTGATGTAAGAACCTACGGGCAGGTTATATGTACGCAAATCTTCGCCGTCGGGACTAACGATTTTGATACTCGGAATCAAACGCTTGTTTTTGCTCTCCGTGACGACGCGTTCGGTCTTACCCGTCAGCGAATCCGTCTCGGCGCGTACCGTTTGACCTTCGATGATGTTGTCGAATTGAGCGATACCTTTGTACTCCGTGACAATCACGTTATTGTAAGGATCCCACTCACAAATCATGTCGCCTTTCTCGACTTTCTGACCGTCTTTGATGCCTACCGTCGCACCGTAAGGGATAAAGTGTGACACGTAAACTTTAGAACCGTCTTCGGCCGTTAAACGAATTTCACCCGTCCGCGACAAGTTGATTTGAATTTCGTTGCCGGCTTCATCTTTTCCTTTGATGATGCGCAGACCGTCAAAGACCGCTTTGGCTTCAAATTTAGAAGTCAAGCTGCTCTCCTGCTTGGTCACGACCGCCGTACCACCCACGTGGAAGGTACGCAGCGTCAACTGTGTACCCGGCTCACCGATAGACTGCGCCGCGATGATACCGACGGCATCTCCGCGCTCCGCCAAGCGACCGGACGCCATGTTTTTACCGTAGCACTTCGCACATACGCCGCGCTTTGTCTCGCAGGTCAGTACCGAACGGATTGTTACCTCTTCGATGCCCGCCTCTTCGATTTTCTCTGCGATGTCTTCGGTAATGTATTCGTTGGCTTCCAAAATGATTTCCTCGGAAACCGGATCCACCAAGTCATACAGAGTATAACGACCGACAATGCGACCGCCGAGCGACTCGATGACGTTGTCGTCTTCTTTCAAAGCCCGCGTGGCAATACCGCGCAGCGTGTGACAATCGTCTTCGATAATCACGACATCCTGTGCTACATCCACGAGACGACGGGTCAAATAACCCGCATCCGCCGTTTTCAATGCCGTATCGGCAAGACCTTTACGTGCACCGTGCGTTGAGATAAAGTATTCGAGTACCGACAGACCATCCACGAAGTTGGCGAGGATTGGGTTTTCGATAATCGCACCGCCCGTATCACCGGACTTACGCGGCTTGGCCATCAAGCCACGGAGACCGCAAAGCTGCTTAATCTGCTGACGCGAACCGCGGGCACCGGAGTCCAACATCATGTAAACCGAGTTGAAACCCTGCTTGTGTTCGGCCATTTCCTTCATGAGGTTGTCGGTGATATCGTTATCCGCCGTACCCCATTTATCGACAATCGAGTTGTAACGCTCGTTGTTGGTAATCAGACCCATGTTGTAGTTATCCCACACCTCATCGACTTCCGCTTGTGCATCAATCAGGAGTTGTGCTTTCTTCGTCGGTGTAATCAAATCACCGAGGTTGAAAGACAAACCGCCTTTGTATGCCCACAAGAAGCCCATGTCTTTGATGTTATCCAAAAACTCCGCACAGACACTGAAGTCGGTACGACGGATGACATCGGAGATAACTTTTTTGAGGTTACGCTTTGACATAACCTGATTGTAGAACGGCAAATTACCCGGGCGCGCCTCGTTGAAAAGCACACGACCCGTAGTCGTATCTACCCGCTCGATGACAGGTTCGTTCTTGTCGTTCAAAGTCTTGACGCGCACTTTAATCGTCGCGTGCAAGTCCAATTTTTCTTCGTTAAAGGCGATGACCACCTCTTCTGCGGAGTAGAAAATGCGTCCTTCCCCTTTCACGATATTGTCGCCCTGCGTGTGGCGCTCTTTCGTGATGTAGTACAGACCCAAAACCATATCCTGCGACGGAATGGTAATCGGCGAACCGTTTTGCGGGTTCAGCATGTTGTGGCTGGAGAGCATCAATACTTGTGCTTCCAAAATTGCCGCCTGGCTCAACGGTACGTGTACCGCCATCTGGTCACCGTCAAAATCGGCATTAAATGCCGAACAAACCAACGGGTGCAGTTGAATTGCTTTACCCTCGATGAGTCGCGGCTGGAATGCCTGAATCGACAAACGGTGCAACGTCGGGGCACGGTTCAACATTATCGGGTGACCTTTCAGGATATTCTCGAGAATTTCCCAAATCACCGGGTCTTTTCTGTCCACGAGTTTCTTCGCGGATTTTACCGTTTTCACGATGCCGCGCTCGATGAGTTTGCGAATGACAAACGGCTTGAACAACTCGGATGCCATACCTTTCGGCAGACCGCATTCGTGTAATTTCAAGGTAGGCCCTACGACAATCACCGAACGACCGGAGTAATCCACCCGCTTACCGAGCAGGTTCTGGCGGAAACGACCTTGCTTACCTTTCAGAATGTCGGACAAGGACTTCAACGCACGACCGCCTTCCGCTTTTACGGCGTTGGATTTACGTGAGTTGTCAAACAAGGAATCGACCGCTTCCTGCAACATCCGCTTCTCGTTACGCAGGATAACCTCCGGTGCTTTGATTTCCAACAGACGCTTGAGGCGGTTGTTACGAATGATAACGCGGCGGTACAAATCGTTCAAGTCCGAAGAAGCAAAACGACCACCGTCCAACGGAACCAACGGACGCAACTCGGGCGGCACCACGGGCAGGTACTGGATAATCGTCCACTCGGGGCGGTTTTCCATACGCTCGTTGGCATCGCGGAAAGACTCTACTACGCGCAAACGCTTGAGGGCTTCCGATTTACGTTGCTGCGAAGTCTCGTGCGCCGCCTGGTGACGAAGTGCGAAACTGATTTGGTCTAAGTCCAAACGCTCCAACAACATTTTTACGGCATCCGCACCCATCATCGCGATGAATTTATTCGGGTCGTCGTCTTCGAGTTGTTGATTACCTTCGGGCAAAGTATCCAACAGGTCGAGGTATTCCTCTTCCGTGAGCAAGTCCATGTTGGTTATCGGCTCTTCTCTCTCATCGGTCACACCCGCGTTGATAACCACATAACGCTCGTAATAGATAATGCTTTCCAACTTTTTGGAACTCAAACCCAACAGATAACCGATTTTGTTCGGCAAAGATTTAAAGAACCAAATGTGCACCACGGGCACCACCAATTTGATGTGTCCCATGCGCTCCCGACGGACTTTCTTTTCCGTCACTTCTACTCCGCAGCGATCACAAACGATACCCTTGTAGCGAATACGTTTGTATTTACCGCAGTAGCATTCATAATCTTTGACGGGTCCGAAAATACGCTCACAGAATAATCCGTCGCGCTCGGGTTTGTACGAACGGTAGTTAATGGTTTCGGGCTTCAACACCTCCCCGTAACTGCGTTCCAATATTTCGTCGGGGCTGCTCAAAGAAATCACAATGCTGCTGAAATCCTGACGTGCCGACTGTATTTGCTTTTTAAAAGGCATATATAGCTGTATTTAAAAAGTGAATTATTTTTTATTTAGAAGGTGTCTGACACTTTTATCAAGCAAAGGCGGTGAAATTAATATTTACCGCTTGTTTTAATAAAATTTAGTGTCTGACACCTGTGCCTTCCTCTTGTCGATTTTTCCTAAGAAACAGGTGTCAGACACTTCTTTTTACCGATAGCACAGATAAACATAATATCACGGCATTCAGCAAACCAAAGTGTCAGACACCTGTGAGGATCTACTCAAACTTCACATCCAAAGCCAAACCGCGCAACTCGTGTACGAGTACGTTAAAGGACTCCGGAATATTCGGCTCGGGCAGAGTGTCACCTTTGACAATCGCTTCGTAGGCTTTCGCACGACCCTGAATGTCATCCGACTTAATCGTCAGCAACTCTTGCAGGATATTAGCGGCACCGAAGGCCTCCAATGCCCATACCTCCATCTCACCGAAACGCTGACCACCGAACTGGGCTTTACCACCGAGCGGCTGCTGCGTGATGAGCGAGTAAGGACCGATAGAGCGCGAGTGCATCTTGTCATCGACCATGTGGCTCAATTTCAGCATGTAAATCACGCCGACCGTTGCCTGCTGGTGGAAACGGTCGCCCGTTTCACCGTCGTAGAGGTAGGTTTGACCCAAAGACGGCAGACCCGCTTTTTGAATGTAAGTCTCGATTTCGTCTTGGCTCGCACCGTCAAAAATCGGAGTCGCAAATTTGACACCCAACTTCTCACCTGCCCAACCGAGTACGGTTTCGAAAATCTGACCGAGGTTCATCCGCGAAGGTACACCGAGCGGGTTCAGTACGATATCGACCGGCGTTCCGTCTTCAAGAAACGGCATATCTTCCGAGCGGACGATACGCGATACGATACCTTTGTTACCGTGACGACCCGCGAGTTTGTCACCCACTTTGAGCTTACGCTTTTTCGCCATGTAAACTTTTGCGAGTTTCAAGACACCCGCCGGCAACTCGTCACCGATGCTGATGTTGAATTTCTCACGCTTGTACTTACCGACTTCCTCGTTGACTTTGATGCTGTAATTGTGCAGCAACTGCGCAATCAACTGATTCGTGCCTTTGTCATCCGTCCAATTGCTGTAATCGACCGATGCGTATTCCAAGCCGCGCAAAACCTCTTGGTTGAATTTCGTTCCTTTCGGAATGAGCATTTCGTGATAGACGGAACGCACACCCTGCGAGGTCTTACCTTTCACCAATACCGCCAATTTATCGACCAAAATGGTTTTCAACTCATTGAGACTGATGGCGTGTTGGTCATCCAACTTTTGCAGCAGGTTTTTCTCGCTTTCTTTCTGCTCTTTATCTTTCTTCGCACGTGCGAAAAGCTGCTTGTTGATGATGATACCTTTGGTGGACGGCGGTGCTTTCAAAGAAGCATCTTTTACGTCACCGGCTTTGTCACCGAAAATCGCGCGGAGTAATTTCTCCTCCGGCGTCGGGTCGCTTTCCCCTTTCGGAGTAATCTTACCGATGATGATATCGCCTTCTTTCACCCACGCACCGATGCGGATAATACCGTTTTCATCGAGGTCACGGGTCGCATCTTCCGATACGTTCGGGATGTCGTTGGTCAGTTCCTCCTCACCGAGTTTGGTGTCGCGCACGTCGATTTCAAAGTGCTCGATGTGCAAAGAGGTAAAGATATCTTCACGCACCACGCGCTCGGAAAGTACAATCGCATCCTCGTAGTTGTAACCTTTCCACGGCATAAATGCCACTTTAAGGTTTTGACCGAGTGCCAATTCTCCCTTCTCCGTTGCGTAACCGTCGCACAAAATCTGACCTTTGCTTACGCGGTCGCCCTTGCGGACAATCGGCTTGAGGTTGATGTTCGTGCCTTGGTTGGTTCTGCGGAATTTAATCAAAGTATAAGTCTTACGCGCATCTTCAAAAGACACCAAAGAGTCTTCTTCCGAGCGGTCGTAGCGGATAACGATTTCGTTCGCATCCACGTACTCGACAATACCGTCGCCTTCGGCGTTGATGAGCATACGGCTGTCGCGTGCGACCTTACCTTCTAAGCCCGTACCGACGGTCGGGGAAGCGGGTTTCAGCAACGGAACGGCCTGACGCTGCATGTTCGAGCCCATGAGGGCACGGTTGGCATCATCGTTTTCGAGGAAGGGAATCAAGGAAGCGGAAACACCCACAATCTGGTTAGGTGCAACGTCCATATATTCGACTTCTTCGCCCGTCAAAACGGGGAAATCACCGTGCTCACGCGACTTGATACGGTCGTCGGTGAAAGCACCTTTCTCATCCAATTCGGCGTTTGCCTGCGCAATTTTCTTATAATCTTCACCCTCTGCGGACAGGTATTCCGGCATCACATCGTAGTCCACTTTTCCGTCCGTCACCTTCCGGTAAGGAGTTTCCAAGAAGCCCATTTTGTTAACTTTCGCTAAAACACACAGCGTCGAAATCAAACCGATATTCGGTCCCTCCGGCGTTTCAATCGTACACAGGCGGCCGTAGTGAGAGTAGTGAACGTCACGTACCTCGAAGCCCGCGCGCTCCCGACTCAAACCACCGGGTCCGAGTGCGGAAATACGACGTTTGTGTGTAATTTCCGATAGCGGATTGGTCTGGTCTAAGAACTGTGACAACTGCGACGTACCGAAGAAAGAGTTGATAACGGAAGACAGCGTCCGCGCGTTAATCAAGTCAATCGGGGTAAATACCTCGTTGTCACGGACGTTCATCCGCTCGCGAATGGTACGTGCCATACGTGCCAAACCGACACCGAATTGAGCGTAAAGTTGCTCACCCACGGTACGCACCCGACGGTTGCTCAAGTGGTCGATATCGTCAATCTCCGCACGCTGATTCATCAGGCGTACCAAGTATTTTACGATTTCGATGATGTCTTCTTTCGTCAAAACCTGCGTATCCATCGGGATTTCTCCGCCGAGTTTACGGTTGATTTTGTAGCGACCGACTTCGCCCAGGTTGTAGCGTTTGTCGGAGAAAAAGAGCTTGTCGATGATACCGCGTGCGGTTTCGTCATCCGGCGGCTCGGTACCGCGCAACTGGCGGTAGATATAGTTTACCGCTTCGATTTCGGACGAAGACGGGTCTTTTTGCAAGGTATTGTAGATGATAGAGTAATCATCGTCCACATCTTCGCGCTGGAGAATAATGGTATCGACACCGTCCGCTTCGCGGATGAGTTCGATGTTATCTTCGTCCAAAACGATGTCGCGCTCCAAGATAATTTCGTTACGCTCGATTGTTACCACCTCGCCCGTGTCTTCATCCACAAAATCCTCGTTCCACGTTTTCAAAACACGCGCGGCGAGTTTACGACCTACGGCTTCTTTCAAAGTAGTATCGTTCACTTCTACCTCGTCTGCCAAGTCGAAGATATTCAGAATGGCTTTATCCGTATCGAAACCAATCGCACGGAGCAAAGTCGTGACCGGGAATTTTTTCTTACGGTCGATGTACGCGTACATGACGGTGTTGATGTCCGTCGCAAATTCCATCCACGCTCCCTTGAAAGGAATGACGCGGGCGGAATAGATTTTAGTACCGTTCGGGTGGAAAGACTGACCGAAGAATACACCGGGCGAGCGGTGCAACTGCGAAACGATAACGCGTTCGGCACCGTTAATCACGAAGGTACCTTTGGGCGTCATGTAAGGAATATTTCCGAGGAAAACATCCTGTACGATTGTTTCAAAATCAACGTGTTCTTCGTCATTACAAGACAAACGGAGTTTGGCTTTCAACGGAACACTATAGGTCAGACCGCGCTGCATACACTCGGGAATGGTGTAACGGGGCGGGTCGATAAAATAATCTAAAAATTCGAGGACGAAAATATTACGGGCGTCCGTAATCGGGAAGTTTTCCTGGAAAACGCGGAACAAACCTTCATTCCCCCGATTTTCGGGCGTTGTTTCTAATTGGAAAAACTCTTGAAAGGACTGGAGTTGGATTTCCAACAAATCCGGGTCCACTCCCGAGAGTTTAATCTTGCCGAAGTTAACTCTGCGCTCTTCGGCTCTCACTATTCCTGTTGTTGCCATGTGCAATTCCGGTTATATTGTTAGTGGTGACGGTCTTTACGGTTGACGGTTTTCGGTGGACGGTGGACGGGCTTTTTTAACTTGCTCGTTTTTGTCTCCTGCTGTTGTCGTTCCTAAAATTGCCGTATATTGTTGTCGCACTTTATACTGTGTGCGTATTCTTCTGTTTCTTTTTTCCTGCCTTCAAAGGTTGATTATCAGTTATTTAGAGTGTCGTTGACTCGACCGATAAAATATTTTTTCGGAAATAATTGCTCAAAGGCTTTACAAACTCGATTATTTTTTCAAATATTTGTCTGACAAAACCTCCCTTCCTCTCTTTTCCCGCCGCAAAAATAATTGTCAAAAAAAGCAGGCGCGGTGATAATAAAGCGCACACCCGGTCGACAGCATTCTACACAAATCTTTCCTTAATAGTTCAACGAATCACGACAAATATCCTAAAACGACGATAGGCTTAGAATGATGACGTGCATCTATCTAAGCCTTAGAGCCTGATAATCAACTTGTTACGCTAAAGTTGTCTATATTCATTGTTTAATTGAAGGCGAAAGTACAAAACCGATAAAATCTCGGTGTGATTGAAAAGCGATAAGAGTTGCTGTTTCAAAAACACAAAAGCGAAAAAAGATTGATTTTGCGTGCGTATATTAACCGCCAAAATCAGCTTTCGTTCACTTTGAAAGTAAGAATAGGTCGGAAAACTTAATAACGAAAAGTTAAAAAGCCTTCCGACCTTATCTCTTTAGAGCAGAAAAATCAGGTGAGAATAAAATTCTCGGTTGATTTTTCGGTCGTCAAGAAAGCAACTTACTTGATTTCAACTGAAGCACCTACTTCCTCCAACTCCGCTTTGATTTTCTCAGCTTCGTCCATAGGAATGCCTGTCTTCAATGTCTCGGGAGCGCCGTCAACCAATGCTTTCGCATCTTTCAAGCCTACGCCCATCAAGTCTTTTACTGCCTTTACAACCTTCAATTTAGCAGCACCTGCTGATTCGAGAATTACATCGAATTCGGTTTTTGCTTCAGCGCCGCCGCCTTCGCCGCCCCCTGCGGGACCTGCTACTGCAACTGCTGCTGCTGCCGGCTCGATGCCGTACTCGTCTTTGAGGATGTTTGCCAACTCACTTACGTCTTTGACGGTAAGGTTTACGAGTTGCTCTGCTAATGCACTTAAATCTGCCATTTGAAAATGATTTTAAAATATTACCAATTTGATTAAAAATTGGTGCGTTGTAACTTGGAAGCCATGTTTGTGTTAAGATGCTGTGAGACGTTAGATATTAGATTTTAGACGTTAGACTCTTTGCGTCTCTGTCTTTGCATATCTTATTGTCTTTACATCTGTTTTAATTCTTTGCAGTTCTTTCGGATTTAGATTTAGATTTTATTAAAATGTCGAACAAGCAACACGAGAGTCTAAAATCTAACGTCTAACATCTAAAGTCTTACAAAAAACCGAGCTAAAAATTTACGCACCTGAAAAGCCCGCGCGTCCGAAGACTACGCTGCTTCTCCTCTCTCTTCCAAAGCTTTGAGTAAGCCGGAGATAGTTTGACCGCCCGATTGCAAAGAACCCAATACGTTTTTGATTGGAGATTGCAACAATGCGATAACGTCTGCCAACAAATCTTCTTTGGATTTGAGTTTGGTGAGCGCGTCGATTTGCTCGTCACCGACGAAAACGTCGGTTTCTATATATGCCGCCTTGAGAACAGGGCGGTCACTCGTTTTACGAAATTCTTTAATGACCTGCGCCGGTGCTTTAGCAACGTCGGAGAAAAGAAGCGCGGTCGGTCCTTTCAAACTTTCGAGAACCTTTGCGTATCCTTTTTCTGCGGGAGCATCTTCGAGGGCTTTCTTGACGAGGGTGTTTTTCACCACCTTCATCTCGATGCCTTTTGCGAACATCATGCTGCGCAGTTCTGTCGTTTTTTCTGCGGACAAAGTCGAAGAGTCGGTTACATAGAAAAAGTCCGCGTTTGCGAATTTTTCTTTCAACTCTTCAATCATCGCCGTTTTTTCTGCCTTATTCATAAGAACTTATTTTGGACTGAAATAAATTTCAGCGACGATTATTTAATTGATTTAGGATCTACTTTGATACCCGGAGACATGGTCGAAGCCACGGTTACGGATTTCATATAAATACCTTTTGCGGAAGAAGGTTTCATCTTCACCAATGTGCCGAGCAACTCTTGTGCGTTGGCACGCAATTGGTCGGGCGTAAAGCCTACGCGACCGATTGAGGAGTGAACGATACCGAATTTATCGACCCGGAAGCTGATTTTACCGCCTTTCACATCACGAATTGCATCGCCGACGTTCATGGTTACCGTACCCGTTTTCGGGTTAGGCATCAAACCGCGCGGACCCAAAACACGACCGATACGACCGACCTGTGCCATGGTTTGCGGCATTGCGATAGCTACGTCGAAGTCTGTCCAACCGTCTTGGATTTTTTTGACCAATTCTGCCAAACCCACGTAGTCGGCACCCGCTTCGCGTGCTTCTTCTTCCTTATCGGCAGTGACGAATGCCACTACTCTTTTTGTTTTACCGGTACCGCTCGGCAGCGTTACCGTGCCGCGAATTGCCTGGTCGGCTTTACGCGGATCTACCCCCAAACGAACGTGTACATCTACCGACGCGTCGAATTTAGCAGTATTGACTTCTTTAACCAAAGCCATTGCTTCTTCCACGGTGTACAGTTTGTTGTTGTCCACTTTTTCGTTTGCGGCTTTCCGTTTTTTCGGAATTCTTGCCATAATTATGGTTGTTAGTTGTTGGTTGGTAGTTGCCGGGCGGCTTTCGTTTTGATACTATGTATCGTTTGAATTTGCCGTCTTTTTCTACTCAATCAACTGAAAGACTTTTCGAGTCTTTCGGTGAGGTAATATAGCGTTGCGGCAATCTTTATTGCTGCAACTCCCTTCGTTGAATATTATCGAAAATATAAGACTGAAGGATTAGTAGAAGTTAAAACGGAGTCTAAAATCTAAAATCTAAAGTCTGACATCTCAACGTTTACGCTTCCGCGTCTTCTTCTTCGCCCCAAGGCGGTGTCCCCGTAACCACGATACCCATGGAGCGAGCAGTACCTGCGACCATGCGCATACCGGATTCTACGGTAAAGCAGTTGAGGTCGGGCATTTTGTTTTCTGCGATTGCACGACAGTCCTCCCACGTTACCTTACCGACTTTATCACGGTTGGGTACGGATGAACCTGACTTCAATTTAGCAGCTTGCAATAACTGAGCGGATGCGGGTGGTGTTTTGATAACAAAGTCAAAAGACTTGTCTTTGTAAACCGTAATCAAAACAGGCAAAACCTGACCTTGCTTCTCGGCAGTCTGCGCGTTAAAACGCTTACAGAATTCCATGATATTTACACCCTTCGCACCCAATGCAGGTCCGACCGGTGGTGCCGGGTTAGCCGCGCCGCCGCGTACTTGCAGCTTGACAAACGTTTCTATTTCCTTAGCCATTCAAAAATAATTTTGGGGATAATCGCTTTTCTTCAATTTATCAAATTAAAACAAAATCTAATACTTGGTATCTTTTTTGCCTTAAAACGAGTGTCGAAGTCTGCGAACTTATCGCCTTATTAAATGCTCAAATCGGGGTACAAGCCCCGCTTATTCCGACTTTTCACTCTTGCCGTCAGGAGAAGTTAAGCAAAAGGTTAAGCCAATTTTACCACAAAGAACTCTTATCGGGAAGCAAAAACTTTGTATGAGAGATTTTAGATTTTAGACGTTAGATATTAGATTTATCACGTCTTTACTCTATTCTCTTTTTAAGTTTTCGGAGCATAGTGGCTGTAAACGGGGTTTATTCCGTTTTATATTTTTCTTGGAGTCGTATTAAAGACCCTGACCCTCCACGACTGAAGTCGGGATAGACTTTGCGGGGAACACATTCGTCTTTTGTATTAAAATTCGAGATGAATGTATATTCGTTTTTGGAAGTGTCATTAAATTTAGAGTCGAAATTCAAATTCAACCCGTATCTACCGACAACTGACAACGGTCAACCGACAACTACCTATTGTTGCTTCTCCACCTGCACGTAAGCCAATTCTACTTCGGTACCGCGACCGAAGATTTTGACCATTACTTTCATTTTCTTTTTGTCGTCGTTGATTTCTAAGACATCGCCCACAAATTCGTTGAACGGACCGTCGATGATTTTGACGGTTTCGCCGACCAAGAACGGTTCGACCATTTGCTCGCCCATTTCGCTGTTTTCGTCCACTTTACCTAAGAGGCGGTACGCTTCCGCGTCGCGCATCGGGATAGGCTGCGTTTTTCCTAAAAAATGAATGACGTTGGGTGTGTTGGCGATGGCGGCAATCATTTCACCGGTAAAACTGTCGGGCACTGCCTCGACCATCATATAACCGGGCAGAATGTTGCGCTCGGAAATCATCTTTTTACCGTTACGGATTTTATAAACCTTTTCGGTAGGCACGATGATGGACTTAACGAATTGTCCCCAATTATTGCGCTGAATTTCTAATTCTACGCGCTCTTTAATTTTCCGCTCTTTTCCGCTGATGACGCGGAGAGAGTACCATTTTGTCTTCGGACCTTCGGGTTCTTTCGGTGCTTCGGGCTCGATGACGGTATTTTCTTCTACGCCGCCGGGAACTTCATCCACGGTATCCATACCCGCTTCGGTCGTGACCTGTGCCGACTCTTCGATGTCGTCTTCTTCGGTCAAACCTAACATATCATCCAACTCCGCAGACACATCTTGGCTAACCGTTTCTTCGGAAGTTTCTTCCGTCGGTTGTTCCGTATTTTGTGTTTCTTCTTCGATTTTGTTCAAATCTTCTTCCATGCCGAGATATGCGTTTTAATGAGATGAGCGAGTGAAATAGTGCGTATCAGAGGGAGTGCTTAAAACTGTGTGTAGATAAAATCTACCAAGATTGCTTTTGCCGCTGCTCCCAAAACGTAGATAATTGCCGTAAAAATCAGCGTACCGATGATGACCGCAATGGTATTTTGCTGCAAGCTGCTGTAGCTCGGCCAAGTCACTTTATTGACTAATTCGTGGTAGCTTTCTTTCAGGTATAATTTGATAGAATCCATGTCAAAGATTTTTTTTCAAAAAACCGCAAGACGGTTTTCTCGAGTGTGTTGAATTGCGGATTAGCTTTTCGGCAAAACCCGATTGAGTAACTTCGATAGGAAAAGGAGGTTCTCTCAATTCAAAGCGGTATTTCCTTTTACAAAATAACAGTTGATGCCTGCACCAACTGTTATTTGAAACGGAAATAAAAATTCCAAAATTTGCACGGGCTGAAGGGCTCGAACCTACGACCTACGGTTTTGGAGACCGTCGCTCTACCAACTGAGCTAAGCCCGCGTGATACGGGATTTCCCCAAAAAAAAAGAAATCCCGTAACGTGCGAAAATTAAGCACCCCAAATAAGGGATGCTTAATTTCGCTTTATCATCATCTAAAGACCGAAGTCCTTATGATTAGTCGATAATTTCAGTTACCTGACCCGCACCAACGGTACGACCGCCTTCACGGATTGCAAAACGGAGACCTTTCTCCATTGCAATAGTGTTGAGCAACTTCACGTGCAAAGTCACGTTATCGCCCGGCATTACCATTTCTACGTTCTCCGGCAAAGTAACATCACCCGTTACATCCGTAGTACGGAAGTAGAACTGAGGACGGTAACCGTTGAAGAATGGTGTGTGACGACCGCCTTCATCTTTACCCAAGACGTAAACCTCACATTTGAACTCTTTGTGCGGCTTAACGGAACCCGGCTTGCAGATTACCATACCACGCTTGATTGCTTCTTTCTCGATACCGCGCAACAACAAACCTGCGTTGTCACCTGCCTCACCGCGATCCAAAATCTTACGGAACATCTCCACACCCGTTACGGTAGAAGTCAAAGGCTTAGCATCGGCAGCTTGCATACCGATAATCTCGACAGGATCACCTGTGTTGATTACGCCACGCTCTACACGACCGGTAGCAACAGTACCGCGACCCGTGATAGAGAATACGTCCTCGATAGGCATCAGGAACGGCTTATCTACATCGCGCTCCGGCTCCGGAATTTCAGCGTCACAAGCAGCCATCAAAGCACGGATTTGGTCTGCAGCACCTGCGTCACCTTCCAATGCTTTCAAAGCAGAACCCGCGATTACGGAAGAACCGTCACCGTCGAATTCGTATTGGTCCAAAAGTTCGCGAACTTCCATCTCCACCAACTCAAGCATCTCTTCGTCATCGACGAGATCGACTTTGTTCATGAAAACAACGATTTTCGGAACACCTACCTGGCGAGCCAAAAGGATGTGCTCACGCGTTTGAGGCATAGGACCGTCGGTAGCTGCACAAACGAGGATTGCTCCGTCCATTTGGGCTGCACCCGTTACCATGTTTTTTACGTAATCCGCGTGACCCGGGCAGTCAACGTGTGCGTAGTGACGGTTAGCCGTCTCGTACTCAACGTGTGCGGTGTTGATAGTGATACCACGCGCTTTTTCTTCGGGCGCACCATCAATTGCATCGTAGTCCATCTTGTTAGCAAGACCATCGCCTGACAAGACATAAGTAATGGCAGCCGTCAGTGTGGTCTTACCGTGATCCACGTGACCAATCGTACCGATATTCACGTGCGGTTTGTTTCTTTGAAATGTTTCCTTAGCCATCGGTCAATAATTTTTAACTGACGTTTATAAAATAGTTTTTTTTAAAAATTGCTCCGAACCGTCGGAACAAATCTGAGCCAAAGGAGGGATTTGAACCCTCGACCCCTTCCTTACCATGGAAGTGCTCTACCCCTGAGCTACTTCGGCATTTTTGAAAATCGAAAATTGCATTTCAACTTCAAAAAACTCTTGCTCAAAATAAAGCGGGCGATTAGCTTAGTATCGCCGAGTCAGTGTACGCATCGCGGCACAAAAATGTTTCCGCAAATACAAAAACACTTTTAAAAAGCAGTGTAAACAAAAACAGTGCTTTTTAAAAGTGATGAGCGGGAGACGAGACTCGAACCCGCGACCCTCAGCTTGGAAGGCTGATGCTCTACCAACTGAGCTACTCCCGCTTAATGACCGTATTCGTAAAAATTACGGTTACGGCTTATTTCAAAAAAGCAGAGGGATGATTGCAGTTAATCATCCCTCCTGCTTTGGTGGGGGTGATAGGATTCGAACCTATTCAGTCGAAACACCGGATTTACAGTCCGGCCCGGCTCTCCAACTCCGGCGCACCCCCGTGGGCGGTTATAACCCTGCTTTTAAAGCCTTAGCCTCAAAAGAGATTATCGCCGTATAAATAAATGAATAAAAGCGGTCAAAATACAGAGTATTTATCAGCTTTTCTTCTCTGATTCTCTTCGCCGAGAGAAAAATCAGAGCCAACAGACGGACTCGAACCGCCGACCGGCTGATTACAAATCAGCTGCTCTACCAGCTGAGCTATGTTGGCTGGTAACACATAAGGATAATATTCAATATCGTGCCGGATTTTCGTTTAAATCCTTTCGGTAATTATCCTCGTTTTCGTTAGCGGGTGCAAAGATAGAAACCTTTTTGATAATGTAAAGTATTTTTAAACTTTTTTTTCAAAAATTTTTCAACTCTAAAAATCACTGTTGCCCGCCGTTTAACCGTCGCAAAAAGAAAGGTTTGATTTTCAACGGGTTAGAAAAAACGAGCAAAATATCGGCGGGAAATAAAAATTTCAGCGACCGCATTTTTTCCTGCATAAATTAAAAGGTGCGCAGAACCTGTCGTCCTGCGCACCCTTTATCAACCCTGCGGCCGGTCTGAAAGTTCCCGGCTTTTAGTAAGTCGATAATTTTTCTTTGTATTTTTTGATTTGACGCTTCAGCGCATCGACGGCATCACCGAGGGCTTTGCCGGCAGACTCGCCCGTACTCGATGCGAAAAGCGTTTCGCCGGGCACGTTTAATCTGACCTCCGCCATGTGGGTATCTTCACTGTCTTGGGTTTTCTTCAAGGTGACATCCGCCGCTACAATACTGTCGAGATACTTGTCGAGCTTCGATACTTTTTCGTTAACGTATTCTGTCAGGGCATCGGTATGTTGGATGTCTATGGTTTCTAAATTGACTTTCATAAATAGTTAAGGTTTTAGATTTGCGATGAGATTTCACAATTCTTGGTTAGAAAATACTCGGTTTTTAAATCCGATTGGTACTTTTTATAACAGCCGGACTGCTTTGAATGTTTCCGAAAACGGAAAAAGCCTGTTTGCGAAACTCTATCGCAAACAGGCTTTTTATTAAATAAGGTTATTAAATTGGTTATGCTGAAGATGAAGAATTACTTGCGTTTTGCCTGAAGTTTGGTTTTGTAGCGACGAATTTGTCTTTTCAAACTGTCGATTATCGCGTCGATTGAGGCTTCAAAGGTTTTTTTGGCATCTTTCGCAATGAGAATTTGACCGGGGAGGTTGATGCGGACTTCCGCTACTTTGTCTTTGACCTGACCGGTGTTCTCTAATTTGAGGACGACGCGGGCATCGATGATGCGGTCGAAGAGTTGTTCTAATTTGGCAAGTTTCGCATTAATAAAGTCGATTAACTTGCTGTCTGCTTTGAATGCTACTGCATTGGTGTACACTGTCATAAGAACAATTTTTGCAAAATTGTTCGGTTGGAAAATTGGTTGATAGTTGATGGTTGGTGGTTGATAGTTACCACTCTCGCCTATCCCCTGACCTTTTACCTTCCGAACAATTTTTAAGGTTTAAGAAATTGTGTTGCATACGGCGCATCTTTTTGTCGCCGTGTATTAGTGTAATTTTACTCTTATATTTTTTCTTGTTATATTGTTGAGTCGTTGAATTGTTGAAAATCCGGCAGCACATTTTATTTGTTGTTGTATGAGGTGCTCAACGATTCAACACCTCAACACTTCAACATTTTTACTCCTCCCCTCCTTTCGGATGTGCCTGTTTGTAAACCTCTTTCAGCCTCTCGATGCTGTTGTGCGTATAAATCTGCGTGGCGGCGAGATTGCTGTGTCCGAGTAATTCCTTGACGGCATTGAGGTCTGCGCCGCGATTACTTAGATGCGTGGCAAAACTGTGCCGGAGAACGTGCGGACTCCTTTGATCGGCGGTACTGACTTTGGAAAGGTAACGTTTGACGGTATTGTAGACAAAACCGCCGGATATGGGTTTGCCTTTTTTACTGAGAAAGAGTGCCTGCTCGGCGGTACCGGGGTACTCGTCGGTGCGCAGGAGGAGGTATTCCTGCAAGCGTTTGCGCAGGTCGAACGAAACGGGGATGATGCGTTCTTTGCTGCCTTTACCGAGTACCTTGATTTGATTTTCGTGGAAGTTGATGTCTTTGGTTTCCAAAGACGTCAGCTCGGAGCGGCGCATACCCGTGCTGTACAGCAGGTCGAGTATCATGCGATTGCGGGCACCGGGGTAGCCTTCTTCAAATTCGACATCGGAGAACAGACGCTTGATGCTGTCCTCTTTGAGATAAACGGGAAGACGTTTGCCTACCTTGGGGGCGGTGACTTTGAGCATCGGATTTTTGTCGATGTACTCGCGGCGCAGCAGGAAGTTGTAGTAGGACTTGAGGGTAGAGAATTTTCGATTAACCGTGCGGGTACTCGCTTTCTTTTCAGTGAGCAGATACACACCCCACGAGCGTATATGCGAATGCCCCGCTTCCGTTACAGAAGCGAGGCCGCATTGATTTTCTATATAGTCGAAAAACTGCTTTAAGTCGTTCTTATAAGCAGTCAACGTATGAACGGAAGACCTTTTTTCGTGCTGAAGGTAGTTAATAAACGATTCTTGCTGCATCCTCTTTTCCTGTACTTTTCGCAGTCTGAATTTAATAATAAATCTTTTCGGATTTATTTTCGTACAAATTACCGAACATTATTTTGCAAGGCAATTTTAATAAAACTCAGAGCTTGGTTGTGAATAATTACACAACTAAAGTACAGGTTATTCGGGAAAAATGCAAGTTATACGTTACCGGGAAAATGATTTCTAAATCAGAAAAATCATATAAACCTAATGATTATTTAACCTAACAGCGTTTGCACGAATTTAGTGCGTTCCGTATTTTTCTGCTTTGTAAGCTGCTTTAAGCAACTCGCCGCGACGGGTCACGGATGGTTTGGTGAAGTGCTTGCGACGACGCAATTCTTTCATAAAACCTGCGCGTTCGAATTTACGCTTGTATTTTTTCAGTACGCGGTCGATGTTTTCACCGTCTTTGATATCAATAATTAACATACAAAAAACTCCTTTTAAAATTTGGCGAATGAGAGGAAAATGAAACAAAATTCTTATTCAAAACTAATAAAAGTCAGTAAGCAGAATTTTAGTTTGAATTTCTTCATTCAGAAAATTATGAGATTGTCCGCTTTTTTCAGCGGTGCGCAAAGATACGGACTTTTTGTGTAGCTTGCCTGAAATTTAACACTAAAATTTATCGGCATCGCTCACTGCTTGGTACTCACCGAATATTATTCGCCGAACACCGCAGTCACTTTTTTCCGTTTGCGCATCTATATAACAAGACAAAAGCAGAAATAGTTTACCTAATCAACTAAAAATCAACCTTTTATAAAAATGAAAAGAGAAAACAGAAAGGAGAAATTTGTCAAAAACCCGATTTTTCCCGGCGGCAAAAAAGGGATGCAGGAAACGGTGAAAAAGAACCTACGCTACCCCAAAACCGCCTTTGCCAACAAAACGGAAGGCACCGTACACCTGCGCTACTCTATCGACCGCAGCGGCAAAACGTTTGATATTAAAGTCGTATCGGGCATCGGTGACGGCTGCGACGAGGAGGCAAAGCGCATCGTCAGTCTGTTTAAATTCAGAATGCCGCGCAATCGGGCGGGCAAACTGACTTTTCATAAGACTTTGCAGGTGCATTTTCGATTGCCGAAGGGAAAAGAAAAACCTGTCGTGCCGCAAACAACCGCTGTTACTTACAGTTACACAACCAATAAGCAAGAGGATAAAAATTCGGGAAGTTACAGTTATGAGATTTCTCTATAGCTGTCTTTATTTGTCGGTATTATCACTGCATTTTATCTGTTTGTAATTCTTATTCGCTTTAACCAAAATTAACAAAGACTTCGAAAATTTATATTTTTATTAAAATAATTCACAAGGATTAAATACCTTTGTCCGACAGAAAAAAAACAAAAAAAATGATTGTGTCGGCAGCGAAAGGACTTTAGCCTTCGTTTCTGTCACATATACCTAACTAAAACGAACACATTTCTTATATATATCAACGCTTTGTACTGATTGTTTGAATAAATCTAAAAAACTATAAACCTTATTTTTATCTTAAAATTTCATTTTTACTTTTCACCCGCTTTCGCATTTACACTCGTTAAAACTCTCTTGCTTACCATTTTACAAAATTAATTTTCAACGAAGTTCGGATTGAACATACGCACCAAATTATAACGTATGCTTTGATTTGATTTTCGGAAAATCTATAAATTGTCGTTTGTTCTTTAATCGTCCTTTTGCCTCGATTGTATTGCTAACACAACCGGGATATCACAAAAGCACAAAAACGACGACAAACTTCTTTTCACATTTTTACAATTGTTTTAAAACTGAATTAGTATGAAAAAACTTTTGCTATCATTAAGTATGGTTCTTTTTGTGGTCGGCTTTGCGTTGGCACAAAAAACCGTGACGGGCACGATTACCGATACCGACGGCGAGCCGTTGATTGGTGCATCCGTGCTGGTCAAAGGTACCTCTTCGGGTACGGTTACGGACATTGACGGTGGGTTTAGCCTGCGTGTGCCTGAAACGGCAGAGATGCTGTCTGTCAGCTACACGGGTTTTGCTAACCAAGATGTTCTTATCGACGGTCGCTCTGCTATCGACGTCGTCATGGAGGAAGGTGTGGCACTCGACGAGGTAGTCGTTACCGCATTGGGTATTTCACGTGAAGAAAAATCTTTGGGTTACGCAATGAGTGAAGTAGGCGGTGAGGAAATCGCCGACTCGCGTGAAACAAACGTCGTCAACGCGCTGCAAGGTAAAGTTGCGGGTATCCAGATTCAGGGTTCGCCTTCGACGCTCGGCGGTTCTTCGCGTATCACTATTCGCGGTAGTTCTTCCTTCCTCGGTCAAAACCAACCGCTTTTCGTAGTGGACGGTGTGCCGATTGACAACTCTAACTTTGCTACCAACGGTCAACAGCGCGGTTTCGGTGGTTCCAACGCTTATGACTACGGTAATACGGCGCAGGATATCGACCCGAACAACATTAAGTCTATGTCTGTACTGAAAGGAGCGGCAGCGACAGCACTCTACGGCGCGCGCGGTGCGAACGGTGTTATTTTGATTACTACCAAAGACGGCAGCGGTCAGAAAGGTTTCGGTGTAGAAGTTAACTCTTCCGTAGGTTGGGATCAGGTTACTAATCTTATTCCCCATCAGCAGATATACGGCGGGGGTGATATACAACCAACCGAAAGCGGCTTCAACGAGGTAGTCATCGACGGTCAGACTCAACTATATCCTACTTATGCGAAGGATGGTTCTTGGGGACCTAAATTTGAAGGTCAGTTGGTACGTCACTGGGACTCTTGGGATCCGCAACGTCCGAACTTTGGTGAATTGCGCCCATGGGTTGCTCCGGAAAACGGCTACGAAGAATTCTTTGAAACGGGTATGACTTTCCAAAACAGTGTTGCGGTCAGCGGTGCGGATGAGAAAGGTTCTTTCCGTTTGGGTTACACAAACCTGAACCAAAGCGGTACTTTTCCGAATGCGGAATTAGACCGTAATACGGTGACATTCAACAGCGGTTACCAACTGCACCCGCGCCTGAAAGTAGGCATCAGCGGTAACTACGTACGCAACGAAGCGGCAAACCGTAACGTAACGGGCTACAACAACGGTAACCCGATGCAGGCATTTACCCAATGGTGGCAGACAAACCTGGACTTGGATCGTTTGCGCGATGCATCTACTTACGTGGACGGTACGCAGTACACATGGAATCCGGTCGGTGTTGTCAAAGACCAAGCGACTAACGAGTTTGTCGGTTTTAACCCAAATCCTAACTTCTTCGATAACCCTTATTGGGTGCGCAATAACTATTTACAAGAAGATGTACGCGATCGTATTTTCGGTAACTTCAATGCTTCTTTTGAATTGGCGGAAGGTTTGACTTTGACGGGTCGTTTAGGGAATGACTTTTATGCCTTCTCAGCGGTGACAGGTATTCCGAGTGCTTCCGTTTCTCAAGGTCAATATACAGAAACAGAGCGTCGCTTCAACGAATCAAACCTCGAAGGTCGCTTGAACTACAATAAAGATTTCGGTGACATCAGCTTATCTGCAAGTCTTGGTGGTAACCGTATGCGTCAATTCACACGTCGTACTTACTTATCTACCGTAGGTGGTGTAGAATTGCCGGGCTTTGATAACTTGAGTAACTCTGCCGGTCCCATCGACTTCGAAACAGAAGAGTTTAACAAGCAAATTAACTCTGCTTTCGGTTTTGCTTCTATCGGTTTCCGCAACTTCTTATATTTAGACATCAGCGGTCGTAATGACTGGTCTTCCACTTTGAACGCGGATGATAATTCTTATTTCTACCCTGCCGCCTCTTTGAGTGCGGTCATTTCCGACATCCCGGGTTTGGGTAACTTAGGTCCTCTTTCCTTTGCGAAAGTACGTTTGAGCTATGCACAAGCAGGTAATGACGCAGACCCTTATTTGACAACTAACGTATTCGACCCGCAGGTGCCGGGTATTCGCGGTAATACACGTTATAATGTACCGAATACTTTGCCGAACCAATTGTTGGCAAATGAGTTGACAAAAGAAATCGAAGCAGGTCTTAACGTTCGTTTCCTGAACAACCGTATCGGTTTGGATGTAGCTTATTACAAGCGTAATACTACCGAGCAAATTTTCAACGTACCGGTTTCTGCTGCAACAGGGTTTACCGCACGTGCATTAAATGCAGGTGAAATGGAAAACAGCGGTGTCGAGTTATCTTTAAACGTAACTCCGGTTTCTACGCGTGACTTCACTTGGGATTTGTACTTCAATGCAACCAGCATCAACAACAAAGTTGTTTCTTTGGATGAAGGTGTAGAAAGTATTGCACGCGGCGGTACTTGGGCAGCGGATTTGCGTGTAGCGGAAGATGTAGGTTACATGGCATTGTTCGGTCAGGATTTTGTGCGTGAAAACTACGAGGAAGATGCGGACGGTAACATCATTCGTAACGAAGGTCAACCTACCGTTAATGAAAACGGTGAGTGGGTACAGACTGCAGATCGTGTATTCTTGGGTAGCGCAGTCGCTGATTATATCGGTGGTTTCGGTACTAACTTTACTTACAAAGGCATTAACTTGGGTGTTTTGTTTGATTTCCAGGAAGGCGGTATCGTACACTCTACTTCTTTGCAGTGGGCTAAATACTCCGGTATGCACCCCGAAACAATTTCTTTCAACGGTGTAGAAGATATACGTGAAACAGGTTTGATTTTGCCGGGCGTGAAAGCAGACGGTACGCCGAACGACATCGCAATCGACCCGCAGACATACTACCAAAACACTTTCCGTTTTGCTGCACCGAACGTATTCGATGCATCCTTCCTGAAATTGCGCGAAGTACGTTTGGGTTACACTTTGCCGAACACTATCTTCGGCGGTAGTACTTTCCGCGATATGCGTATCAGCTTATTCGGTCGTAATTTGGCTGTCTTGTCTTCTGACTTGCCTTACCTCGATCCGCAACAAGTCAATGGTGCAGGTAACGAGCAAGGTCTCGAAAACGCACAGGTTCCTTCAACCCGTTCGTTCGGTATTAACTTGACCTTCAGACTGTAATCTCAACCTTTGCAAATACAGCGACTAATCTTTTTTCCGTCGGTGCGGGTTACTATTCGTACCGTCGGTTAAAAAATTTTTCACTTTAAAATATTTTTTAGTATGAAAATTAACATGAAATTAAAACTTTTTTTACCGGTCGTCTTGGCACTTTTTGTGTTCCAAAGTTGTGAAGACATCACGGAACTGAACGTAAACCCGAATGCTCCGACCGCAGTACCACCGGCGTTCTTGGTTTCCGAAGCACAGTACCAAATTAACGACCGTCTTGCGGGTCGTAATTTGAATGCCGAATGGGGCATGCTCATGGTACAACACTGGGCGCAAAACGAATACGCGGAAGAGTCGCGTTACGTCGTGGATGTTACCAGCTTTGATGCAGCGTGGATTGATTTGTACGCAAACGCATTGAGTGAATTAGACGAAGCAAAAAAACAAGTTACCGCTAACGAAGGTCTGTTACCTGCAATTAGAAATAACCAAATTGCACTTATCGACATTTTGATGGCGTACACTTACCACAACTTGACGGATGCTTACGGTGCTATTCCTTTATCACAGGCATTAAGTCCGCTTGAAAACCCGCTGCCGGATTACGATACACAGCCTGAAGTTTATGCTTCTATCGTATCGATGTTGCAGGGTGCAATCAGCTCTATGGATGCGGGCGCAGCGATTTTTGATACGGGTGACAATGTATATAACAACAATGCAGCGATGTGGAAAAGCTTTGCCAACAGTTTGCTCTTCCGTGTTGCGATGCGTATGGCGGACGTAGATGAGTCCGGTGCACGTACCATCATTTCAGGCTTGAACGTGTCGGATATGATTGTCGAAAATTCACAAAATGCTGTGTACGAGTTCGAGGCTAATGATTTGGTTGCCAACCCTTTATACATTGATGTAGTGGTTGACACACGTGATGATTTCTCGGTAACGGAGGAGTTAATTACAGAATTGCAAGACCGCAACGACCCGCGTATCTCTGCTTACGTAGCATTGAACCCGGACGGTGTGTATCAAGGTCAGCCTTTTGGTTTGATTGATGCCGAAGCATTCGCATTGAAGCCGTTTACTTCTCGCCCGGCTCCTGATTTACGCGCAGCTACGGCTCCGACCGTAATGATGGACGCTGCCGAAGTTCACTTCTTGGTTGCCGAGGCAATCGAGCGCGGCTTTATGGACGGCGACGCAGCAGAATTCTACGCTTCCGGTATCGCACGCAGTATGGAATACTGGGGCTTTGACCAAGCAGCCGCTGTTACTTATGTAGAAGATAACCCATACGATGGCTACGAAGGCGGTTGGAGACAAGCGTTGGGTATTCAGAAATGGCTGGCATTCTACATGAACGGTTTACAGGCATGGGCCGAGTGGAGACGTTTGGACTACCCGCAACTGGAAGTACCGGAAGCAGGTGTAACCGGTTCTATTCCCGTACGTTTGCCTTACCCGCTGACAGAGACGACAACCAACGGTTCTTCTTTGGACGCGGTAACAAGCAACCCGAATGACATTACTACCAAATTGTGGTGGGATGTAAACTAAGCTTGGCTTGGTAAATACAGAAAAGGGCGACTTTGCAGGAGGCAAAGTTGCCCTTTTCTTTTTACGGTATTCGCTTGTTCATTTTGTCCGAAAAGCGACAACCTAAAAGGTTAGAGAAAACTAACTTTAGCTCTGAGGTATTTGGTTTATTATACTCTTTGTGTTTCTTCGCTCACTTTAAAAGTCAAATCAATGAAAATCCGCACCTTACTTTTTTCCTTGCTGTTATTTGCTGCCGTCGGTTGTCAAAAAGAAGACAACAGTCCTCCCCCGCCGCCGGTCGATAACTCGGGTACGGGTACTACCGAACTGAAGCAGGAAAATTTTCAGGACACGCCGCTCGTTATTGTCGGTAATCAAAGTCGTAATTACTTACGGGTTTTTGACCGCCGCCTCGCGGACGGTACGGTTGCTGACTTTACGCCTGTGCAACGTGATTTGCCCGTCATCATGCTTGATACGGAAGGAAACGAGTGGGACATTTGGGGAAAAGCGACGGCAGGACCGCGCTTCGGAGAGCAACTGAACAGCCCGGATAATTACATCGGTTTTTGGTTTGCCTGGGCGACTATGTATCCCGGTACGGAAATCGCTGAGGGAGAAGCCTTTACGGGTAGTTATGAGCCTTCGCCACCGACCGAAGATTGGAGTATTCCAACCGAAAATGTCTATTCTATTCTCGCTGCCGATGCTATTCCGTCGGTAGATGAACCGCAGTTTACCGAGTATGACCAACGCTCGGAAATCGAAGCGGGCACTTATTTTCTCGAAGACGATGCACTTATCGTAGCAGTACGATACAACGACGTCACCCGTGTCTATCCACACTCCATTCTCAACTGGCACGAAATCGTTAATGACAATATCGATGACTTTTATTTTTCCGTTTCCTTTTGCCCGATAACAGGTACGGGAGTCGCCTGGGAGCGCACCGTTAACGGAGAACCGACGACCTTCGGCGTGTCCGGCCTGCTGCACAACGGTAACGTCATACCCTACGATCGACAGACGGAAACGTACTGGTCGCAAATGAAACGCAGCGGGCTGCGCGGCTCTCTCATCGAAAATGAGATGCAAAAAGTCGAGGTATTGGAAACTACTTGGGGAACACTTAAATTTGTTGATAAAACCCCCGAAGTAATGACCACCGAAACAGGATTTTCCAAAGACTATACACTCAATCCTTACGAAAATTATATTTACGATAACAGCTACCTCTCCTACCCCGTTTCATTTGAAGACGAGCGTCTGCCCCTCAAAGAGAGAGTGCTCGGCATACAAATCAATGACAGGGCGCGGGTATATCGATTTACCGATTTTACGGGAAATTAGTTCGTTTGTGATTTACCGTTGACCCGCGGTGTTTGCTCGGGCACTCATTTTTATTTGATTTTACTGTTTTTTTTTGTTTCAAAGTGTTTAGATGTATCGAAATTCAGCCTGCTTCTCTTTCGTAGTTCTTTTCATTTTTTCCTGCTGCCAAATTCAGGCGCAGGGTTGCTGTGCGGGCGGGGCACCGTTGGCGGGTAATACGGATTTGTCGATTCTACCGGGTCGCACTTTTACTTTTCGATTGAGTTATGACCGGAATAAAATCAATGATTTGGTAGCGGGGAGCGAGGAATTAACAGACAACAGTCGGAGCCGAGTCAGCAGTTCGGTATTGCTGCGAGCGGGTTATGCTTTTAACGATAAAATTGCGGTGACGACCCTATTAAGTTACAACGCGCAAACGGAAAGGGCGGTCGGTTTTACGGAAGCAAATGAGTTGAGTGCCCGCGGTCTCGGTGATGCCGTGGTTTTGTTGCAATATAACCTTTTCAATAACGGCAGAAAGGGTCTGTCGGTAGCAGCAGGAGTAAAAATGCCGACAGGAGCGGTCGATCGGCGTGACGAGCAGAACGATTTGTTACTGCGGGCTGATTTGCAGCCGGGTACACGGGCTTTTGATTATTTGCTGAATACACGTTGGGTGACGACTGATATTGCGAATTCAAAATTCAATTTTGAAGCGGGTGCCGTAACGCGCATAGCGACTGCGACAGAGCGTTTTGAGAGTCAACAGAAGTATAAATTCGGGAACGAAGCACAGGTATTTGCGAGTTTAAGTCGTAATTTCTATTTAAAAAAATTCTTACTGATACCACAGGCAGGTCTGCGTTGTCGCTACTCTGCACGCGACCAAATTAACGGCAACAAATCGAGCGACACCGGCGGTTACCGCACATTTTTATCAAGCGGCGCATTGGTTACTTCGACAGGCGGACTCTCGATAGCCGTACAATATAATTTGCCGTTATACCGCTATTTAAACGGGCTGCAGTTAGCAACCACATACAGCTATGCAATGGGTGTTGAATATACCGTTACTCGGCAGACACAAATCGATTTCGTTCCTGTTTTTTAAACAGATACACCAACATTCGTGCGGCAAATTTGTTTTTCAGAAAAAGTTGACAAAATACATGCACGACATAGAACCACACTTCCGCTGGCGCGACAAATACGAATCTGCCAAAGACCACAAGTCTCCGTTTGCGGGTCGCCGATACAGCGAATTTCAGTATTCACAAAAAATATATAATTACTACATTCATCCGCAGTGGGACGGCTTCGGGTCGCCGACGCTGTACATGAAAATTATTTACGTCGATTACGAACGCGGTTTTGCCGTGTTCGAGTTTATCGGTGAATGGAATGACGCAGTCACCAACGATATTATGTTTCTGAAACGCGACGTGGTGGACGAAATGACGCGGCACGGCATTTACAAATATATTTTGCTCTGCGATAATGTCCTGAATTTTCACGGTGAAGACGATGACTATTACGGCGAGTGGTGGGATGACGTGAAGGACGACGGCGGCTGGATTGTGATGCTCAACCTTTTAGACCACGTAGAAGATGAAATAAAAGACACGCGTCTGCAACAATACATCAACTTCGGCGGCATTTTTAACGGCGTAAATTGGCAGGCGCTGAAACCGAAGCTGCTTTTTGAATTGACGGAGAAGTTGCTGGATGAGGGAGTGAGGTATTTGGGAGACTAACGATTTACGATGTACGATTTACGATTTACGATTGCTTGAGGGGAGAGAATTTCTTGGGGTTCGATTTTTGTTTCTTTGGGTTTCTTGTCCCTTTTTTCTTTGTCATGTATAACAGGATTAGATATCTTGCTTGCCGCAAGAATAACCGATTAATATTAACCGCTTTTCTCCGTGTTGCCAACAACATATAACAATTCAACCCGATTTTTTCGCTCATGCCACAAAACTTCCAAAGCAGGGCAAACGAAACATAGAAAGAACAGCGTAACGGTGTACAAAGAAAAAACGAATATCAATTCAACCAATAACCCCAAACTAATCACGAAAGCCCCTCGTAAATCGTAATTCGTACATCGTACATCATTTCCCTCCGATAACAATTCTATCCGCAAAAACCGTTTTCCCCTTTACCGCAATTTTCACAAAGTAAACGCCCGTTTGCAGTGGGTTGACGTTGATTTGATTTTGTAGCTTTGTTTGAAAAACGCGCTTGCCGTCGAGTGCGAAAATACTGATTTCTCCTTCCGCAAATTTATCCGCATTTTCTATAAAAATTTCGCCCGCCGTCGGGTTGGGGTACAAGCGTAAACGCGGCAGTGCCGTTTCTTCGGCTGCCGTCAGGTCTAAATCGGCGAACAACCATTGGTACGCGCCGCCGAACTCTCTGCGCCAGTACCACTCGCTGTGCTGCCCGTCCGCGTCGATGTCGAGGAGCAGTTCGTCTTCCGAAAAACCGTTGGCGAGCATGAGGTTGTACATGCCGTTGGTGTTGTCAATCATGGTGCTGCCCTCCCCCGCCCCGGCGAGGTAATAGACGCGCATTTCGGATTGGTCGCCGACATCGCCGACCTGCAAAAAACTTTCGTTTGCAAACCAAAAAGAGCAGGAAAATGCGCCGATTTTGCCGAATACATCCTGATAACCTACACCCGCATAGTGCGAAATCAAACCGCCCATGCTGCTGCCCATGATGCCCGTGTAGTCGCGTTCGGAGAGGGTGCGGTAGTTAGCATCGACGTAGGGTTTGAGGTCGTTGACGATAAATTCGACGTATTCATCTCCTTCGCCGCCGGCTTGGTATTGCTCGTTGTACCACGGCGAGTACTCATCCAAACGACTCGCGCCGCCGTTTTCGATACCGATGACAATGCAGCCGTAATCGCCCGCCGCGTGCAGGTCGTTCAGTGTTTCATCGACTTCCCATTCGCCCGAAAAACTCGTGGCGGCATCGAAGAGGTTTTGCGCGTCCTGCATATAAAGGACGGGGTAATTTTTGTCGGTCGTTTCGTAGTCCGGCGGCAAATAAATCCAAATGCGGCGGCTGCGCATCAGTTGCGGCATATAAAAATCGTTGTCCAAAACATGGACGTTATCCGCAGCGGTGCTGTTTGTGCCGCCCGTGCCGCCGTCCAGGTCTTCCCAACCGGCAACGGTAAAATCCGCGCTGACCGTACCGCCCGCATACTCGAAGCTGCGGTCGGGAATGAAGCCGCCGCCCTCGGTGCCTTCTACGGTCGGCCAACCGCCTCGGGTAAATTTGAAGTTGAGCGTGCCCGGTTCGGGGCTGAAGGTAATGCTGCGGGTGCCGTCGCCGTGGTCGGTAAGAATATAAGCGGGGTCGGCGGGGTCCCAACCGTTGAAATTGCCGACGAGGTAAATATCATCGGACTGCGGCGTAGAAGCGGGCAGGGCGGATACGGTAAAAGTGACTTGCGCGCACAAAGTAAGGCACGACAAAATTGCCGAGAAGAAAGTGAAGATTTTTTTCATACAGTAAGGAAGTTGAATTGCGGGTAAAGATGCCCGGTTTTTGCCGTTTTCGGAAATATCAAACCCATTTTAACGAAATATTCGATTATTTCGGAATAATGCAACCTTTGAGTCAACCTCCCGCAAACTATCGGGTTTAAGCATTTAGACTAATTCTGTTTCTGTATCTCTACCCCTGTTTTTACATTCGACTGCCTAACCTGAGACCTCTTATGAAAGATGAATACCGGAAAAATCACTCTGTAATGCGTGCCGCGAATACTTTTGATTTCGTATGCGAGAATTTTCTCGACGGAATGTGGTATAAGAGTGCCGATAATCCTGCGGAAGAAGAGTTCAGCGATAATTTTTGGCGGCTTTTGGGTTATAATCCGGAAGCGCAAAATACGCTGTCTTGGCGGCAGGTTGTTCATCCGGAAGATTCGGAAAAGGTTGTCGAAAACGATAAACGGCATCTGCATTCGACAAAACCGCTCGTTGTTTTTGAAATGAATGTGCGCTATATCGACAGTCACGGCACCGTCTTGTGGATGAAGCGACGCGGAAAAGCCATCGAAAAAAACGGGGAAATTATCGGCATGTCCGGTACCTTTACCAACATCACAAAGGAAAAAGACCGGGAAGAAATATTGATGAAAACCACGCGCTTTGCGCGCGTCGGGGCCTGGCAATATTACCCGGAGTCGGAAGACTTGCACTGGGATGCCGTCACGCACGAAATACACGAGGTCGCCCATGATTTTGTACCCAGTGTCAGTACGGGTG
Organism: Saprospiraceae bacterium; assembly: GCA_020629965.1. Lineage (GTDB taxonomy): Bacteria > Bacteroidota > Bacteroidia > Chitinophagales > Saprospiraceae > JAHDCG01. The sequence goes on from JAHDCG010000030.1 coordinate 49,599, forward strand.
TCAATTTTTACAAAGAGGGCGAAAGCCGCGACACCATTTTAGCGGCACTCGAAAAAGCATTGACAATCGGCGAACCCTTTGACGTCGAGCTGCAACTCATCACCGCAAAAGGTAACGAACTGTGGGTGCGTGCCATCGGTAAATTAGAGAAAAAACCCGGCAAACCCACCGTCCTTTTCGGCATTTTTTACGACATCGACCGTATGGTCAAAGCCGAAGAAGACAATCACAAACTCTCCGTACTCAAAGGAAAAAGCAAAGCCCTCGAACAGTTTGCCTACATTGCTTCCCACGACCTGCGCGAGCCGTTGCGCACGATTATGAGTTTTTCGGACTTGCTGCTGAACGAATACCTGACGGACAAAGACTCGGAAATACGCGAAATCGGTTCTTACATTAACAAGGCTGCCGAGCACATGGACAGTTTGGTAAAGGGTCTGTTGGATTTTTCTCTGCTAAACAAACGCAGCAAACCCGACATCGTCGATATGAACGAGATTTTGGAAAAAGTAGAACTCAATCTCGCCAAAAGTATCACCGAGACCCACACGCAAATCATCTACGACTATTTACCTTCGGTCAAAGGGCATCCCATAGAAATCGTGCGTCTTTTCCAAAATTTAATCGTCAATGCGATTAAATTTAAGAAAGCTGATACCAATCCCGTCATCGAAGTCGAGGCAAAAAAAATACCGCGCGGCTGGGCTTTCTGCGTCCGCGACAACGGCATCGGTATTGAAGAAAAATACCAAGAAGCCATTTTCAATCTTTTCAAACGTCTGCACCACAAAGACGCCTACGAAGGCACGGGCATCGGTCTCGCCGTCTGCAAGCGCATCGTAGAAATGCACAACGGCAGCATTTCGGTAAACTCGGTGCCGGGTGAGTTTACGGAGTTTCACTTTACATTCCTGACGGAATAGTTGGTGGTTGGTGGTTGGTAGTTGATGGGAGGCTTGTGGTTCTTTTAGTAGTTGATGGTTGATAGTTGGTGGGTGTTGGCAGGTCTGTGGTTTTCTTTAACCATTAACGGTTGTCTCTAGTCTCCTTCCTTGCTTTGGGGAACTGTTTCAGTTATCAACATTACCCAAATTTCTTCGTCGATTTTTCATAAATTTGCCGAAATGCTGCCCCTCTTTCCATTTTTTTATTAAAAACACAAACAATTTGACGGTAAATTAATTCTGCGGTAATACCTGCAAAACGGCACTTCCGTCCACCGTCAACCGTAAAACCGTCCAACGTAACATGAAAAAAACACAACAATACATTTCAGAAAATAAGCAACGTTACCTCGACGAATTGTTCGATTTGTTGCGCATTCCGAGTATCAGCGCGGACTCCGATTATAACGCGCACACCGCAAAAACCGCCGACTTTGTAGCGGAAAGCCTGCGCAAAGCGGGCGCGGATAAAGTCAAAATCAACCCGACCAAAGGACATCCGATAGTGACGGCGGAAAAAATTATCGACCCCGAGCTGCCGACCGTACTCGTGTACGGTCACTACGACGTGCAGCCGCCCGACCCGTTGGATTTATGGGACAGCCCCGCTTTTGAACCCGTCATTAAAAAGACCGATATTCACCCGGAGGGGGCGATTTTTGCACGCGGCAGTTGCGACGATAAAGGGCAAATGTACATGCACGTTAAGGCTTTCGAGGCGATGATGACGGCGGGCGAATTGCCTTGCAACGTCAAGTTTATGATAGAGGGCGAAGAGGAAGTCGGCTCCGTTAATTTGGGGGATTTTATCCGCGCCCATACCGAAATGTTGACCTGCGATGTCATTCTGATTTCGGACACGGGCATCATCGACAACGAAACGCCGAGCATCACGACGGGACTGCGCGGCATGAGCTACGTGGAGGTGGAAGTGACCGGCCCGAACCGCGATTTGCACTCGGGCATCTACGGCGGCGCGGTCGGTAATCCGATTAACGTGTTGTGTGAAATGATTGCTTCTTTGAAAGACGAAAACAAGCACATTACCGTCGAGGGTTTTTACGACAACGTGCAGGAAGTCAGCGCAGCCGAGCGCAAAATGATGAACGAAGCACCCTACGACGAAGAGAAATACAAAGCGGCACTCGACATTCCGGCGACGGAAGGCGAGCAAGGTTATACGACTTTGGAGCGCACTTCCATTCGCCCTACTTTGGACGTAAACGGTATTTGGGGCGGCTACATCGGCGAGGGCGCGAAGACGGTTTTGCCCTCCAAGGCTTACGCCAAAATCAGTATGCGCCTCGTGCCCAACCAGAGCAGCGAGCGCATCACGCAACTGTTTCAGGAGCATTTCGAGCGCATCGCGCCGGACAGCGTGACGGTCAAAGTAACCCCGCACCACGGCGGCGAGGCGGTCGTCACTCCTACCGATACACCCGAATACAAAGCGGCGGCGGCGGCAATGGAGCGCACCTTCGGCAAGCAACCGATACCGCAGCGCGGCGGCGGCAGTATTCCGATTGTGGCGATGTTTGAAGAAGTATTGGGGGTAAAAACGGTGCTGATGGGCTTCGGCTTGGACAGCGACGCGATACACTCGCCGAACGAACATTTCGGACTGTTTAACTTCTATCGCGGCATCGAAACGATACCTTATTTCTATGAGGAGTATGCGAAGAAAAAAGGCGGACGGTAGGACGGCGGACGGTGGACGGGTTGCTCGTTTTACCTTTTCTGCATGGGAATAAAAAAGGCTCTTAGCACGGCGGGGATGTTAAAATTCCCGTTTGCGTTAAGAGCCTTTTGTTATTTTGGTGTGGGACAAAAAACAAGGTCAGAGCAAAGCCCTGACCTTAATAAACACCTAAAACCCTATTAACTAACCTGTATCTTTCGTGCCGAAGCACTTTTAGTCGGATTGTGTCGGGTTTCAAAAGTAAAAGGAAGAAGGGGGTAGGTTTGTTCGGTAAAACGCGGAAATATTTGAAAATATTCCTTTTTTACTAAATTGTCCTCCCCACTTGTCCTCTTCACTACATTTTAACTTATCCGATTTCGATGCGGCGCGGCGGTTGCGGCTTCGCTTCTTCTTTTTTCGGCAAAGTCAGGCGCAGTACACCGTCTTCGTATTTCGCCTCGATGGCATCGTCTTGAATGGTATCGGGCAAGTTAAAGCTGCGTTTGAAAGACGAGTAGCTAAACTCACGACGGGTGTAGTTGTCGTTGCTGTCCTCGTTTTCGCTTTTTTGTTCCGCGCTGATAGTCAGCACGTTATCTTCTACGTCGATGTTAAACTGCTCTTTCGTCAGACCCGGCGCGGCAACTTCGATATCGAAATTGTCTTCCGTCTCCTTGATATTGACCGAAGGCTGTGTAAATTGACGTTGGTCGCTGCCAATCATGTCGGTCATATTGTTATTGAAAAAATTGTCGAAAAAGCTGTCGAATGAACGCAGGTTTCGGTCTGAATTATATCTTACTAAACTCATGATTTTAAAATTTTTTTGGTTAAAAAATGAAATGCTTGGAGTGTCTCCGTGTATTTTTTGAACGAACGAGTAAAAAACAGGTTCGATATATTGTACGGATTTAACACACGAAAACATCTTTTTAAAACTGTTTTAAGTCGGTTTAAAAAGAGAGCCGACCGATTAGACCGGCTCTCGAAAAAGTAAAATTCTCATGTAGTTACAAATCGGTCGAGCGAATCGACCGCTACCGGCTAAAAATTCAATTACTGAATATCATCGGGTTTACTGCTTATTAAGCAATCTCTACTTTACGGGGAGCTTGCGGTTTTGCTTCCTCTTTCTTCGGCAAGGTCAGGGTCAAAATACCCGCCTCGTAAGTTGCCGAAATCGCTTGAGTATCTACCGTTTCGGGCAGATTAAAAGTGCGCTTGAAGTCTTTCGCACCGAACTCGCGGCGCAGAAAAGTTACTTCATTTTCCTTGTTTTCTTCCGTTGCGTGCGTCGCGCTCAGCGTCAAAACATCTTGGTCAAGTTCGATGTTAAAATCGGCTTTCTTCCAACCGGGCGCGGCTAACTCTACGCGAAAAGCGTCTTCATTTTCCGCTACATTCACGGGCGCATTCGCACCGGACAGCGGCTTATTTGCTGCGTTAAAAAATGTATTCATCAGATTGTGCATGTTGTGTCTGCGGGTACGGCGACCTGCGGGATATGTGATAACTCTCATCGTTTTATAATTTTTGGTGAATGAACGGGTCATTCGGTTATTTGCTGTTGACTTACGGTGAGATATGTTCAAATGCCGTTCCGGGCGGATTTTTTGGTTATTTTGGCGGGGAATTGGGGGATTCAGGTGACATTTTGTCAAAAAAGGGCGAGAATTGGTGACGTTTTGTCAATATAAAGAGAATAGACTGATGATGTGCGTCCGAGGAGAACAATTAATTTAGAGTCGTTTTTTTTTATTTTTTTTTAATTCATTCAACCTCACCACCAACTCCTGCACCGGCATAGTCGGTTTTCCATCGGCAGGATTACCCGCTCACTTTAACCGCTCGCGGGTATTTGCAATCCTCCGCGCTGTCCCTCGCAAATTTGTAATTTGCATAA
>JAHDCG010000031.1:0-4489 GCA_020629965.1 Saprospiraceae bacterium
CTCTCCTCTCTCCTCTCTCCTCTCTCCTCTCTCCTCTAAAAACCAAATTTCCTCCTCGACTGTTTAAACACTAAAATTAAGTCTTATGTCCAACCGAATCTCTTCCGAAAAATCCCTCCTTCTCTTTGACGGTGTCTGCAATCTGTGCAACGGTTTCGTGCAATTCGTCATTGAGCAAGACCCGCAGGCGAAGTTTCGTTTTGCGTCTTTGCAATCGGAAACGGGGCAGCGAATTTTAGAAGAAATGAATATGCCGGCGACAGATTTGAAGACGGTAATTTTGCGCAAAAACGGACGCATTTATACGCATTCGGATGTGGCGTTGGAAGTGGCGAAAGAGTTGGGCGGGATTTGGTCACTTGTGTATGTCGGTAAGATTTTGCCGAAGGCTCTGCGCGATAAAATCTACGATTGGGTAGCGGCAAATCGCTATCGGTGGTTTGGCAAGCAGGAAAGTTGTTGGTTGCCGAGTCCGGAGTTGCAGGAGCGTTTTGTAGAGTAACGGCGATACCGATAGCTATTCGTATCGCTGTTACTTTAACTCGTTTTTGATATTCTCACGCGCCTGTTCTTCATATTTTTCCCGAAATAATTCGGTTAAGTAAATCGGTTTTTCCAAAAAGGTTTGCAGGGCTTTTTTGCGTCCGGCGTTGTAGATTAAATCGGGGTATATGCTGTATTCCGCGCGAATATTTTTACGGTACTGCTCGTAAATTTTCGGTTCCGCACCCAATATCGCCGTATCGAAATCCATGAATAATCTGCCGCTCGGGGTGTCGTGCGCCGGCGGTAAGCGGTGGGCTTTCGTGCCGATTATCCATGCTTTCAGTCTCTCCTTTTCCTTTTTTGTCAAGTCTAAATGCGCACATTCTCGCTCTGCCGCTTCCGCGCTTTTTAATTCATTCTTTGCGGGCCGCCAAACGGAATAAATACTGTCGTGATACCAAATCGCTAACTCGACCAAGCGTTTTTCGGGCAGCAAATCGGCGTATTTATCGACGTAAGCAAACAGTTCGCGCAGGTGCTGTAAGTTATGGTAGCGGCGGTGTTTTTCGGTGTATTTTTTTTCTAATGAAGCGTACATTTTTTCGCTGCGAGTCGGGTTTGCGTTGAGTTCCGTCATCAATTTTTGCCACCTGTTTTTCATATTTATTTTTTTCTAAAATCCCGACCGTTCTGCGTTGATGTGCTACTTTTGCCGCCGTTTTGAAAAAGACAAACGACGAACAAGTCAAAACAGCGGTCTAACATCTAAAATCTAATATCTAACGTCTCACCTTGCAAAAATCTCTCTTCATACCTTTCCGCACTCCGTCTTTTGCCGAAGACATTCCGCAGGAACTCAACGACCCGTTCGCCAATATTCCGCCGTCGCTGTGTCTGCGGGCGGCTTTGCTTTTACAACAAAAACTGACCGAAAACTCTACGGAAAAACGTATTTCGCCGACCGTAAAACAACACCCCGTGCGCGGAAAAATGTACGGCGTTTTGGTGGTTAAAAATGCCGAAAATGAAATCGGTTGGCTCTGTGCTTTTTCGGGAAAATTGACCGCGCCGAGTCTCGCGCACCTGTTCGTACCTTCGCTGTTCGACATCAAGACGGACGATTATTTTTTGAGTAAAGGTATGACGGAATTGACGGCTATCGGCGCGGAAATTGCCGGGCTGAAACAGCAAACGAACAGCCGGACCGAAATCCGTCGCCTGCAAACTAAACGTCGGGATAAATCCGTCGGTTTGCAAAAGAAACTGTTTGCCTCTTATGTCTTTTTAAATCAAAACGGCACGACCAAAAATTTGCCCGATATTTTTGCAGACTACGGTGCGGGAAATCCCGCTGCGGGTACGGGCGAGTGCGCCGCGCCGAAGCTGCTGCACTATGCTTTTGCGCATGACTTGCAGCCGCTCGGTATCGCGGAGTTTTGGTGGGGAAAAACGTCTAAATCGGGGAAACGGACGCACGGGGATTTTTATCCGGCTTGTGAAGAGAAATGTCGCCCGATTTTGAGTTTTATGTTAGGTTGAAACTTGCCCGGCACTTACGTACCGGGCTGAAGTGTCTCGTGCCGTTGGCACTTGTAAGTTTTAGACCGTTTCATGCTTCTCCGTTTTTTCTTTTTATCTTGCAGCGAATTTTTTAGTCTAAAAAGCGGGTGCGGGGTACTTGACTTTAGCAGATGTTCCGGTGTTCCGATTTTTCCGGACTTCCCGCAAACAGAAGTACCTCGCACCTTTTCGCGTTTTAAACACAATTTTTCCGCATGAAATTTAACCTGCTTTTCCTCGCCGTCCTCCTCCTCTTCGCCTGCAATCCGAAAACGGCTGCTCTCGAAAAAAGTGCGCCGCCGCCTTCTCCGATTCCGGCATTGGCTGCCGATTTCAAAAAACCGAAAAATATCATTTTGATGATTGGCGACGGCATGGGATTGACGCAGATTACTGCCGGCATGTACAGCAACGGCGGGCGTTTGGAGTTGGAAAAATTTCCGGTGGTCGGGCTGCACAAGTCTTACGCTTACGATAATCTCGTGACGGACTCGGCGGCGGGCGCAACGGCTTTTGCGGCGGGCGTGAAGACTTATAACGGGGCTATCGGCGTGAACGCGGATACGGTTGCGGTAAAAACAATTTTGGAAGAAGCGGAAGAAAACGGACTGAAAACGGGACTGATTGCGACCTCGACTATCGTGCATGCGACGCCGGCGAGTTTCATTGCGCATCAGCCGCAGCGTAAAATGTACGAAGCGATTGCCGCCGATTTTTTGAAAACGGACATCGACTTTTTCCTCGGCGGCGGTAAGAAATATTTTGACCGCAGGGCGAAAGACAGTCGTAATTTGTCGCAGGAATTGAGGGATAAAGGCTACGTGGTGTCCGATTATTTTGAAAAGGATTTAGCGGATATCAGCGTGGCGAGCGATAAAAAATTCGCTTATTTCACTTCGGATGACGACCCGCTGCCCGTGGCGCAGGGGCGCGACTATTTGCCTTTGGCAGCCAAAAAAGCGGTAGATTATTTTGGGGCGCAGGACGAAAATTTCTTTTTAATGATTGAAGGTTCGCAGATAGATTGGGGCGGTCACGCGAATAATTCGGACTACATTATCACGGAAATGTTGGATTTTGATAAAGCGATTAAAGAGGTACTGAAATTCGCGGCGGCAGACGGAGAGACGTTGGTTATCGTCACGGCCGACCACGAGACGGGCGGCTACTCGATAAATCCGGGTTCGACGCGCGACTCTTTGGTCACGGCTTTTACCACGGATTATCACACGGCGGTGATGATTCCGGTTTTTGCTTTCGGTCCGGGCGCGAAGTTATTCAGCGGAATTTATGAAAATACGGCGATTTATGAGAAGATGAGAGTGGCTTATGGGTGGTAGGAGTTGGGTGATAGGTGGTAGTGGGAAAAATTTCTCGGCGGCGTACCGATTCTCATAACATGAAAAGCGGTGATTGATTCTCGATGAGTCAATCACCTTTTTTTATTTCACGAAAACCACCGCTCCCGGATATCCTTATACCGCGACCTGCCGATAGGTAAAAAAGTGCCGTCCGTCAGTTCCAGTTTGTAGCGGCTGCCCGGCTCGCTGTGTATGCCTTTTGCCTGCGACATGGGTACGAGGTAAGATTTGTGAATGCGCTCGAAGTCTTGCGGCAGCAGGGTATGCAGCGTTTCTAAAGACTTGTTGCAGATTTCGGTTTTGCCGTTGCGCATTTTTAATTCGGTGTAAATTCCCGCGCCTTGGATGTAGGTAATATCCTCGATTTTCAACAGCACCTGTCTGCCTTTTTTCTTGACGGCTAAAAATTTGATACCGGTTTCTTCTCGGGTCTTGCTGCGAATGCGGTCACAGGCTTTTTGCAGACGTTCTTGGTCAAAAGGTTTCGGTACAAAATCTAAGACGCCGTACTCGAAGGCGCGAATTGCTCGCTCGCGGTGCGCAGAAATGATGACGGTATGAAAGGACTCGGCAACGACAGACTCTAAGATGTCGAAACCGTCTTTTCCGTTGAGGTTGAGGTCTAAAAACAGCAGGTCGATATCTTTTTCGGCGACGGCTTGCAGCCCGGTTTCGATATCGTTGCAGACGGTGAGGCTTTGCAAATCGGTACCGAATATCTCGCGGGTCATGCGGGAAATGCGGCGGGCGATACGGGCTTCGTCTTCGATAATGAGTATTTTCATGTGGCTTTGACTATGATTTTTTTGTGTGTGATTATGATTTTTTTGAACCTGATTTTTATGATGATTATGATAGGTTATGAGATTGATTTTACTTCGTAAAAATTTTTTTTTTTACGCTGATTGATACCTGTCCCGTACTTCAGTCGGGATGATTCTTTTTGATTTTTTGAGCGCAGCGAAATCCCGCACCTTGGTCGATACGCTGTACGTGATTGCAAGTGAGCTCTTTCCTCGGAAGAACTTTCGTTTCTTGATAAACGCCGCATTAGAGCGCACGGTCAACAGGCAACCGACAAC
>JAHDCG010000031.1:4589-33816 GCA_020629965.1 Saprospiraceae bacterium
CCATCAACTACCAACCAAAATAACCGTTTCCCACCCCGTTTTCGTCGGCCTTGAAATTAAACCCCATTTTCCGGGGTAGCTTTCCTCTAAGCGGGCGCGGATGTATTTCAGACCCGTGCCGACCGTTTGGTTTTCGCCGTCGGCGTCGGGGCGATTGCCGGCGACGGTTTGCAGGGTGTAGGTTTTGTTTTTTTCCGTTTTTTGAAAAATCAGGCAAAAAGTAATATCGCCGTTTTCGTCGGGCAGACTGTGGGTGACGCCGTTTTCGACCGCAGTATGAATGACGGCGGGCGGGATAATTTCGTTGGGGTCGATGCCTTTTTGCTCCCAGCGGTAATTGATTTCCTTGCGGTAAGACATGATTTCGAGGTGGTTTTTGCAGAGCTTGATTTCCTGCTCGACGGGCACGAGTTTGTGGTCGGCAATTTCATTCAGAGTCTCGAACTCATCCGCCAGAGCACCGATAAATTTTACGCCTTCTTTAGGAGATTCCTCTACCCAGTCCATCAGCGAAGTCAGCGTATTCATAATAAAATGCGGCTTGATGTTCTTTTTGAGCAGTTCATTTTTCAGCCTTTCCGACAAGACTAAAGATGCCTCGTAGGCCAAACGTTCCTCGCGGCGGCGCATCGTCATAGCGTAAAGCATGGAGAGAATGATGAAAACAAAAGCCAAAAATTCGCTGATGTCGAAGGCGGAAACGAACGGGACATTAAACTTAGGTAATATCCATATCACGGCAAAACTGCACAGAAAACCCGCCATGACCGTGTAAGCATTTTGCTTTTTGAGAGAACAGGCATAGATAATAATGATGAATGAAAAAAGCCACATCAATTTGTTGTGCATTTTCGCCATCCAATCAAAATCACTGTGGTAGTTTAATTCAAAAATCAGGACAACCACCGACATGACAGCCAACATAATTTTCAGGTACGGAAATTTGAATTGTTTCATCAAAAAGAGCGGCACGAGAAAAGTCAGCAGCAGATGCCCCAGTCCGATGATTTCCATCCGTGTCCTTTGAAACGGATAGGCATAGAGATAAAAAAGTTTGAGGTATTCCATGAACAGAATGCCGCAAAACACGAAGCAAATGATACTAAAAATCAAAGCCGAATATTCACGCGGCCCGGACAGAAAAAGGAAAAAAAAATAAACGCCGGTAATGATGAAAATTCCCGCTAATAAAAACATCACCATGCTGATGTGCAAAGGGTCGCGCAGCAGCCTTTCGTAGTTATCGGTCAGGGCAAAAGCGTGTCCGTGCAAAACAGTATCTGCCTTGGTGCAGCGCAGAGCCAAAACGTGTTCACCGAAACCGAGCAGGGTATCCGGCAGCGGGAAAAAACCGTGATAAGTACCGGGTACTTCGGGTGTATCTTCGGTTTGCAGCGTACCGTTTTTACCGATTTTCACGCCGTCCCAGTAGGCTTCGTAGGCGGCGGTGGCAATGACCATCACACCCGTATTTTTGTCTTTCGCTTCTTCTTCCGCGAAATCGACGTACAGCCTTATCCAGTAAATTTTATCGGACGGAATTTTCTCTTTCCACCAATAATTCCACGTCGAGTCGGCATAGTCTTTCGCCGCCCAAGCCGGGTCGTCTCCCTGCATCACTTTGCCGTCTGCCGCAAAATTATGTCTGCGCTCCGTACCGCAACTTGTCAGCAGCAACAGCCATAACGTACATCCCAAAAAAGTCAAAATGTTTCTCGCCTTTCGTTTCATACAGCAAAGGTAAGGGCTTCTTTTCGCTCCTTTTCTACCGTTGACAAGCTCTGTGAGCAGTTGAGAAGTGTTTGCTTTCCTTCGGAAGAAAACCCGTATAGATTTGTGTCAGAATTACAAAATACTTCACCTCTTAATCAAGACAAAATGAAAAAATCACTCGCCCTTTTTACCTGCCTTTTTTGCCTGAAAATGATGCTCACCGCTCAAGCCGGTAACGGTATCGGTGTGGTATCGGGCACACTGCTCGACCCCGTCGCCGCTCCGCTCGCCTATGCCTCCGTCAGCGTATTCGATACCGAAAAAAATCTCGTCCTCGGGGTTATCAGTGCAGAAGACGGACGGTTTTTGTTGGAAGAGTTGCCCTTAGATACTCTCTTTTTGGAAGTCGCGTTTTTGGGTTACCAAACACACAAGCAGACTTTGCTTTTGACAAAAAAGCAGAAAAAAATCGCGCTCGGCAACATTGCGATGCAGGAGGACGCAGCGCAGCTTGAAGAGATTGTCGTCACCGCCGAAAAATCGCAATACAATTTGAAGTTGGACAAGAAAGAATTTATTGTCGGCAAAGACGCACTGTCGCGGGGCGGTTCGGCGATTGACATTTTAGACCAAGTCCCTTTGGTTTCCGTAGAGCCGACGGGGGCGGTGACTCTGCGCGGCAGCAGTCAGGTGCAGATTTTGATAAACGGTCGGCGGTCGGGTTTGACTTTAAACAATGCCTTAGACCAAATACCGAGCGAAAATATTGCGAAGGTCGAGGTCATTACCAATCCTTCGGCGGCGTTTTCGGCGCAGGGTTCGGCGGGCATTATCAACATTGTTTTGAAGAAAAGTTTGGGTGAAGGCTGGAACGGGCAGGTGAGCGTTAATGCGGGTACGCCGGCGGATTACGCGGTGGTGCCGGGCATCAATTATCGCGGCAAAAAAATCAACGTTTTCTCCAATTTGCGGTGGCGATATTCCGATTACGTCGGGCGTTACAGCACAGAGCAGCGCACTTTGACACCTTCCGAAATCTTTTATTTAGACCAAAATGAAAATGAAGACCGTCACGATGACGGTCGCTCGGCTTACTTCGGTGCGGACTTTACACCCGATGCCAAAAACTCCTTTACTCTGGCTTTTTATCGCTCGGAAACGGCGGACACCGACCTGACTTTGCTCAATTACAGCACGCGCCTCGGCAACGAAACGCCGAATACTTTCCTGCGCACGGGCAATTCAAAAGAGAACCGCAATTATAACCAATTGGAAGCCAACTACACGCGCACATTCGAGCAAAAAGGCGAAAAATTGGTCTTCGATTTTCAATACGATTTTTGGAACAGCATCAAAAATTGGGATTTAAAAACGACGGGCGACATCCTGCCCGACAACGCCGCACGCGACCTGCGCACCCGGAATAAGGCGGGCAGCCGTGACTACGTTTTGCAGGGCGACTATACCAAACCCGTCGGCGAAGATGCAAAAATTTTGGTCGGTATGAAGTTTGAAAACCGCCTCGTCGAGAACGAGTACTTAGCCGAATCTTTTGAAGACGAAACGTGGAAAACCTTTGCGAATATCGACAATGATGTCAATTATGCAGAGCGAATTGCGGCGGCTTACGCGGAATACAAAGGCAAGACGGGCAAATTTCAGTACGCGCTCGGGCTGCGCTCGGAGTACACTTTCATCGACATTACGGACGCTGAAGACGTATTTACGGACGCGAATGATTATATCAATTTGTTTCCTTCGGCAAATATCGGTTACCTTTTTAACGAAAAAAACACCCTGCAAATCGGCTACACGCGCCGCATCAATCGTCCGAATCTGTGGAGTCTGTACCCGTTTTTTGAAATCAAAGACTTCAACATTCAAGAGACGGGTAATCCGAATCTGCAACCCGGTTTTACCGACGCGGCAGAACTTTCCTACCTCTTTGCCGGCGAAAAAATCACTCTAAACTCTAACGTTTATGTCAAGCAAACCGCCGATGCTTTTCAGGATTTCATCCGGCAAAATGCGGACGGCGGCTTTTTGATTTTTCCGATAAATATCGAACGGCGCGACGAGGCGGGCTTCGAACTTGCGCTGCGCTACCGCCCGACCGGTTTTCTGCGCCTGAATTCCGAATTTAATTACTACGGCTTCGCCGAAAAAGGTACTTTTGCGGAGCAAAATGTCGATGCCGACGGCAATGCGTGGCGCGCGCGCTTTAATGCCGATTTGCGATTATGGAAGGAATTGAGTTTTCAGACTAATTTTGGCTATCAAAGCGGTGAACGGGCGGCACAATTGCGCACTTTCCCGAGTTATACTTTGAGTTTCGGCGCAAGTCGCAATTTTTTCGATGACAAACTAACCGTTAGTCTCCGCGCGTTTAATGTCTTGGACAGCCGCCTCCGGAGGTCGGTTTACGAGACCTCGACCGTCTTTTTGGAGCAGCGCAGCAGACGCAATCAAGAGCGATTCGGTGTCAATATTATGTATCGTTTTAATCAATCGGCGCGGGCGCGTCTGCGTCGGGCAAATCGCGGAAATCGTTAGAGGGGAGATGTCAGACGTTAGATTTTAGACGTTAGACTCCTTCTTCGCCGGCTTACATCAGATGTTTCCGAATTCGGAATTGAAGATAGTTTTCGTTTATGAAGACAAACAAGTCAAAACAGCAATCTAACGTCTAACGTCTAATATCTAATATCTAACATCTAAATTAAACCTATGCCGAACAGCGTATGGCAACACATAAAAAGTAAAATAATCGACCGCGCCGCTGCCAAAAAATTTGCGGAAGCAGCACGGGCAAATGTCAAGATAATCGTTTTCACGAACGGTTGTTTTGACATTTTACATTACGGGCATTTGCAATATTTAGCGGAGGCAAAATCCTTGGGTGATGTGTTGATTGTCGGGGTAAATTCGGCGGCGAGCGTCGCACGCTTAAAGGGCAAACACCGCCCGCTGAACGATGATTCGACCCGCTATCACCTTTTGGCTGCCTTGGAATGTGTAGATGCCGTGATTGAATTTTCGGAAGACACGCCGTACAATTTAATCGCCGAGGTGCAGCCCGATATTTTGGTCAAAGGCGGCGATTATACTCCGACGGAGATTGTCGGTTCGGATATTGTGTTGCAGCGCGGCGGCGAGGTACGCAGTTTGGCATTCTTGCAAGGATATTCGACAACGGATTTGGAGCGAAAGATTAGGGAGAGTTGATTATTTTTGCGTTGCAAGCGGGAGGCGAGTCAGACTAAGATTCGTCTGCCGAAAAGACGTGGCAGTGCCGCGTCTCTACAACTCCGGGCTTTTGTGCTCGGTCATAATCGCTCAACCTCACAACCTCCGAACCTCACAACTTTTCACTCACATGGAACTCATTATCAAAGAATTAGACGCGCTTCCCGACGCGGCGCAGCAACTGCTCGACTACGCGGGCGACCGCAATATTTTTTGTTTTTCGGGAAATTTAGGCGCGGGCAAAACGACTTTTATCAAAGCTCTTTGCGCACATTTAGACGTCCGCGAGGCGGTAACGAGTCCGACTTATTCGCTCATCAACGAATATACTTATCCGGATGATTTCGGCAACGAAAAGGTGCTGCGCCACATGGACTTGTACCGTTTGAATCAACCCGAAGAGGCTTTTGCCATCGGCTTGGAAGACTACCTTTACGGCGATGATTTGACTTTTATCGAGTGGTTTGAAATCGTGGAAGACTGGCTGCCGGACGATGCGGTGATAATTAAAATCGAAATGCTGCCCGATTCTTCGCGGAAAATGATATTTTTGTAGGGATTGAGATTTTAGACGTTAGATTTTAGATGTTAGATTGCCTTTCGTATTTGACCGAAATGAGCGTAAAATATCGGATTTATGTGTTTTTGAAATTTAGCAAAAAGGGAATTTGTTTTCACGGCAATTTGTTTTGACTGCATGAAAATATACCAACTCTCTCAAATCGGCGGATTTCACGTAAATCACAACGAAGACGCGCAAACAACAGCGGAAATTGACGAAAACGTATTGATAATCGCGGTAGCGGACGGATGCTCGGCGGGAAAAGAAAGTCATTTTGCTTCAACTTTGCTCGTGAAAATTATTCGGAAGATTGCAAAAGAAATCGGTTATCGAAATTTTGTCGAAAGACAAAATAAAACCGTCACCGAATATTTAGAAGAGGTAATGCAGTATTTGTTTCAAGAGTTTGGTGAGTTAAAAAACCGGTTGCATCTTGAAACGGCAGAAGTGCTGAGTACGCTTCTTTTCGGCGCGATTGACAAACAAAAACAAGCAGCGGAAATCATTGTAATCGGCGACGGTTTGGTTTGTTGCAACGGAAATTTTTACGAATTTGAACAAGATGACAAACCCGATTATTTGGGCTATCATTTGACCGAAAATTTTACGGATTGGTTTAAAAGTCAAACACAAAAACTGAGTTTTACAAACGTAAAAGATTTGAGTATCAGCACCGACGGTATTTTTACTTTCAGGAATTTTGACGAAAAAAATTACGATAATATCACGGAGCAAGAAATTATCAGATACTTGCTTTTAAACAAAAATTTTACCGATAATGAAAAAATGCTGCACAAAAAAACAGCAGAAATTGCAACTGATTTCGGCTTAAAATCAAGCGATGATTTGTCAATAATTCGCATCATTTTTTAAAAAAAAGCCCAAATAAAAAAACCATACAAAATAAAATCACCCCCAAAACTCCAAGCAAAACGCGCCCATCAACCAACAACTACCAACCATCAACCACCAACCACCCTTATGACAGGCAGTAAAAAAATTCCGATACCGAAATCGCTCACCGAGGGGCAATACGAAACGCAGGAGCAACTCGTCTCCGTGGCGAATAAGCGCAGCGAGACCTTTATCGGGATACCGAAAGAGATGTCGCAGCACGAAAATCGCGTGGCATTGGTGCCCTCTTCGGTGACTTCTTTGGCGGCCAACGGCATTCGTGTCATCGTAGAAACGGGCGCGGGCGAGCGGTCGAATTTTACCGACCACGACTTTTCGGAAGCAGGCGCGGAAATCGGTTACAGCCAAAAGCAGGTTTATGAGGCGAATATCATTTTGAAGGTTTCGCCGCCGACTTTGGAAGAAATCGAGTTGATGCACCCTAATCAAATTCTGATTACGCCGCTGCAACTACCGACCATTACCGAGCAATATCTCTATCGCTTGCGCGAAAAACGGGTGATTGCCATTGCTTTGGAATATTTGCAAGACCCGCGCGGTTCTTTTCCCGTGGTGCGGGTAATGAGCGAAATTGCGGGCTTGAGTGCCGTCCTCACGGCGGCGGAACTGTTAGCGACGACCGGCGGCGGCAAAGGCGTGCTGCTCGGCGGTATTTCCGGCGTGCCACCCGCGAAGGTGGTCATACTCGGTGCGGGGGTCGTGGCGGAATACGCGACGCGGACGGCACTGGGTCTCGGTGCCGAGGTGCGTATTTTCGACAACAATATCTATAAATTGATGCGCATCCAAAATCAGGTGGGCAGACAAATTTCCACCTCAGTCATCACGCCGCGCTACCTGCAGCGCGAACTCAAAATCGCCGATGTCGTCATCGGTGCCATTCATTCCGAGTCGGGTCGCACACCGATGATTGTGACCGAAGCCATGGTTTCTAAAATGAAAACGGGCGCGGTTATCGTCGATGTCAGCATCGACCAAGGCGGCTGTTTCGAGACTTCCGAGTTGACGACTTTAGCCAAACCTACCTTCACCAAACACGGCGTTATCCACTACTGCGTCCCGAATATCGCCTCGCGTGTGGCGCGGACGGCTTCGGTTTCGGTCAGTAATATCCTCATGCCGCTGCTGAATAAGGGCGCGGAACACGGCGGCTTTGAAAATCTGCTGAATAAATCGGTCGGTGTGCGCCACGGTGTTTACATGTACAAAGGCAAAATGACGAATAAATATCTGAGTGAGCGATTTGGGATGAAGTACACGGATTTGGAGTTGATTATGGCGACGCAGATGTGAGATTGATGTGATAGGGATAGATTCGCTGATTGAGCGGATATAGCGGATTGGGGCGGATTTTTTCTGTTTTAGTTTATCTCAAAAGTTTAGTTCCTTTGCGTTGATTGTGATTTTCATAGAATGCTCGTTAGTACAGTCACCGCGTCTTCAGCCCCCTAACCCCCGATTCGGGGGAACTTTCTCCGGGACTAAGATTGTGGTAAATCTTTATTTTTGGATTCACTTTTAAAAAAATTTTAGTGTAAAAACACAAAGATTTATCTCGACTAAAGTAAGGACCAAGTATTAATCAGCGTCTAAAGTCATAGTCACGCGATTTTACGAAGTAAAATCAAAATCATAACAAATCATAATCATCATAAAAATCAGGTTCAAAAAATCATAATCACAAACAGCGGAACTCATACACAATCATAAAAAATCAGCGTAAAAGCCTTCCATGCTGCAAACCCTCACACCACAAGTCATTCTTCTCGTCATCGTTGCGTACTTCGCGGTGCTCATGGTGGTTTCTTGGTTTACAAGCCGAGGTGCCGACAGTGCCGATTTTTTCGTGGCGGGTCGTCAATCTCCGTGGATTTTGGTGGCCATCGGGATGATCGGAGCCTCGCTTTCGGGCGTGACTTTTATCTCCATTCCGGGGGCGGTCGGTGCCGGCGGGCGCAATATGGCGTTCAGCTATATGCAAATGGTTTTCGGGTATTTGGCGGGTTATTTGGTGATTGCGACGGTGCTGCTGCCGCTGTATTATCGCATGAATTTGACCTCGATTTACGAGTATCTCGGAGAGCGTTTCGGGACCGTGGCTTACAAGACCGGAGCGGGGTATTTTCTGCTGTCGCGGGTTATCGGAGCTTCTTTTCGGCTGTATTTGGTGGCGATTGTTTTAGATAAATTCGTTTTGGGAGTCGCGCCGTTCAATCTGCCGTTTTGGGTGACGGTGTCGGCGGCGATATTGCTGATTTGGGTTTATACTTTTCGCGGCGGCATCAAGACGATTGTGTGGACGGATACCCTGCAAACGGTCTGTATGCTGACGGCGGTGGTGCTGACGATTTCGGCTATCGGCGACGCCATGGAAAAGAGTGTTTTCGACCTTTTTGAAATGGTCGGCAACTCGGAATATTCGCAGGTGTTTTTCTTTGAAAACGGTTGGAGCGACCCGAATAATTTCTTTAAGCAGTTTATCAGCGGGGCTTTAATTGCGGTGGTCATGACCGGTCTCGACCAAGACATGATGCAAAAGAATTTAAGCTGTCGCAGTCTGCGTGATGCGCAAAAAAATATGTTTACGTTCAGTATTATTTTGGTTTTCGCCAATCTGCTGTTTCTGACCTTGGGCGCGTTACTTTACCTCTATGTCGCCAATTTCGGTTTGGAAATTCCCGCAAAAACCGACCAACTTTTCCCGATGATTGCCTTGGAAAATCTCTCTCCGGTCACGGGTATCGTTTTCATCTTGGGACTAATCGCGGCGGCATATTCAAGTGCAGACTCGGCACTGACGGCTTTAACGACTTCTTTTTGCGTGGACTTTTTAGACTTCGAGCGCGGCAACCGACCCGAGACGGAGAAGAAAAAAATACGTTTTGTCGTACACATCGGTTTTTCGTTGTTATTACTGGCGGTCATTTTGGTTTTTAATGCCGTCAATAACGACTCGGTTATCAACGAAGTTTTTAAATGGGCGGGACTGACTTACGGGCCGCTGTTGGGTTTATTTAGTTTCGGAATGCTGACTAATCGCCGTTTTAAAGAAGAAAAATTGGTACTCGTCGTATGCTTAGTCGCGCCCGTGCTGACCTACATTTTGGACAAAAACGACCTTTTCATCGACTTCAAACTCGGTTTTTTAATTATCCTGCTCAACGGCATTTTGACTTTTGCGGGTTTGGCATTGATTTCGTCTGAAGGGTACAAAGAAGTCAAAAATATTTATGAATAGAGTTGTTGTATAAATATTAGCCAAATACCTATACAACAACTCTAATGAGAAACGGAATTGTAAACCGAGGATAGAGGTAACCGGAAAAATTAACAGCCTCTCCCCTCTCACCTAACACTAAACAATGATTCAAAGAATACAAACTATATTTTTAGCCTTAGCCGCCGGTGCGGATTTATCCGTTTTCGGTTTGCCCTTCGCTACCGTGCCGGAGACGATTGCTTCCTCGACTCTTTTCACGAATGACCTGCTTTATAATCTGCAGGACAATGTGCTGTTAATGATTGCATACGGGCTGTCGGGCATTTTGGCTTTAGCCGCTATCTTTTTGTACAGCGACCGCAAAAAGCAAATGCTGGTCACGCGTTTGGCGTTGGTATCGACGATTATTTCCGCCGTTTTAACCGTGGTTTTCTTGTGGCGCGATACGGCTGTCCTCGAATCCACCGTTTCTCCCGACGACGCTTTCGGGGCGTACATGCCGATTATCGGAATTGTCTTCTTGTTTTTGTCGAATTATTACATCAAAAAAGACGAGAAGTTGGTGCGGTCTTCTTACGATCGGTTGCGGTAGGAATTAGGTATTTTTCTGTTTTTTTCGTAATTTTGAAATATCATGGATAAGAAAAAAACAACAGACGGTACTTATACTTTTGAAGAGTATGAGAATTTACTCCGAGAATCAGAGGTAAAATATGAGTTTTACGACGGGCATGTTCGTTCTATGGCAGGAGGTACGCCTAATCACAGCAAGATTATCAGTCGAATAAATGCTGCCCTTCACGGCTCTTTATTTGAAAACGGCTGTGAAATTTTCAGTAGTGATTTAGCCGTTCGGATTGAGGAGTTCAACTGTTATGTTTATCCCGATGTGAGCGTTGTTTGTGAAGAACCCGAATATTTCAATAAAAATTACCTCAAAAATCCCGGTATCATAATCGAGGTTTTATCTAAAAGCACGGAAGGTCACGACCGAGGAGAAAAATTTGCTTATTATAAATCTCTTCCCTCCGTAAAGGAATATGTGACTGTGAATACCGATAAACCTCTGGTCTTTGTTAATTCAAAGTCGCCTGATAATTCTTGGAATGTGGTTGTGTATTTTGGATTGAAAGGTAAAATGCACTTACCGAATTTCGATTTGGAGATACCGATGAGTACTCTTTACGAAAGAATAAACTTTCCCGCATAAACGCAAAAAATGCGGTTTGCCACTCTTACCTTCTTGTTCCTCAGGAAGACGTGTCAGTGCCACGTCTCTACAAACTTGAGGGAATAGGTAATTACAAAAGTACAAGTCCTCGTATCTTTCCCTCCCTCAGAAGAAAAAACTTTCCCCGTAGAGACGTTGCACTGCGACGTCTTGCCATGAAAAAACGATATAGGCAAAAAGACCAAC
Organism: Saprospiraceae bacterium; assembly: GCA_020629965.1. Taxonomy (GTDB): domain Bacteria; phylum Bacteroidota; class Bacteroidia; order Chitinophagales; family Saprospiraceae; genus JAHDCG01. The sequence continues at coordinate 15,663 of JAHDCG010000031.1, forward strand.
TGTTTATTAAATTCAACGTTTAAAAAAACAACTCAGATTTCATTCCCCGCTCCGGAGAAGACGTCGCAATGCCACGTCTCTACAAAGACGGTGGTTTGGAAAAATTATAATTCGGGTGTAAACGCAAAAAAGGCAGCCCCATACAGGACTGCCTTTTTTATTTTATTTGAATTTTCTGAGAAGAAACGACGGGATATTTACTGCTCTCGTCTAAAACGTTAGCTCGGTAAAATGCAATCTCTCATATCCGTACCAAGACCGCAAATCGAATACACCCTATTTCACAACCTCTCCAAAAATGCCCGGTATTCCGCCGCATTTTTTACGCCGTCCAAGCCGCAAGGCTCCGCATTTACGTTCATCCGCTGTACGCGACTGCTCATGTTCTCGGCGGGTCGCAAATCGAACCATTCGGGCATTGTTTGGTCGGGTGATTGCGCTTTTTGAATGATTTTGACGATACCGCGCGGCTCGTAAACAAAAGGACACAGCACCTCCACCGAAAAATCATCGGCGGCTTCGGCGGCGGGTTCTTGGTAGGCTAAGGTCGGATAAACAGCCGCCATTTGCGCCACATCGACCCGCCCGTTATCGAGGAGAATGTCGCCCAAATCCTTTTTTTCAAAATCATCGGAGTCTTCAATCAACAAAGTCGCCGCGCCGCTTTCCGCGTAATAGATTTCGTGCGCAAGCAGGCTGATAAATTGGCTTTCGGTTTCCAAAAATTTCAGTAATCCGGAGTAAATATACAGATGACCGTTCGGCAAAATAAAAGAAGAGGTACGCGTATCTTCGTTAATGACCGAAATTTTGTAATCATACACCTCCCGCGTCGTAACGGCGGATGTATTGACGACCAAATTCAGCATTTTATCCAAATACGCGGCGGCAACTTCATCCGTCGTACCGAGTTTGCCGGCAAAAATATTTTCGATTTCCGGTTCGAGCGCGTCACCGATTGTCAAATTATGCTCCGTGCTGTACTCATCGAGATTGAGCTGCGCGATAACCTGCCTGTCATCTTCTCGGCAAGAGGAAAAAAGCAAGGAAAAGATGAGCAGCGTAAAGGTTGTTTTTTGTAGCATAGTAACTCGTTTTTTATCATAAGGAAAAAGAAACGAGGGGGTGCTTTTCAGGGGAAACCGGGGGGAGAAAAGCCGTTTTAAGCAATTAAATAAAACAGCAAGAAACATACCGAACCGGCTTGCGTTTGGGATTTGCAAGCAAAAGCACGTAAAAACAGACCGCAAATTGATAACTTGCGGCAAAAATTAAGATTATGCTGACAAAACAAGAAATAGTATCGAACTGGCTGCCGCGCTACACCGGCATGCCTTTAGCAGAGTTCGGAAAATATATTCTGCTGACCAACTTCAGCAACTACCTCGAAATGTTCGCCGAAAAACACGACGTAAAAATTTACGGACTCAAAAAAGCCTTTCAAGCCGCCACCGCCGAGGGTATTACCATGATTAACTTCGGGATGGGCAGCCCCAATGCCGCCACGGTCATCGACCTGCTTTCCGCCGTCAAACCCGAGGCCGTGCTCTTTTTAGGAAAATGCGGCGGTACGAAAAAGAAAAACAAAGTCGGTGATTTTATCCTGCCGATTGCCGCCATTCGCGGTGAGGGTACGTCCGACGATTACATGCCCAAAGAAGTACCCGCCATGCCGGCCTTCGCTTTGCAGAAAGCAGTCTCTTCCACCATCAACCGCGATTACGGTCAAGACTACTGGACCGGAACGGTCTATACCACCAACCGTCGCGTATGGGAACACGACAAGAAATTCAAAAAATACCTGCGCGAACTCCGCGTCATGGCCGTCGATATGGAAACGGCAACTCTCTTTCTCGTGGCTTTTAAAAATAAAATACCGCTCGGCGCCCTCCTCCTCGTCTCCGATATGCCGATGATACCCGAAGGCGTGAAAACCGAAAAAAGCGATGTCGTCGTCACCACAAAATTTGTCGATAACCACGTCAATATCGGCATCGACAGCCTCAAGCAAATCATGAATAACCGCACGACGGTGAAGCACTTGCACTTTTAGGTCGAAAGGTTAGGAAGTTGGGGGGTTGAGAGGTTGAGGAGTCTGAAAACTCTATACAGAAAACGGGTCACTTGCAACAAGTGACCCGTTCTCTCTTAAGCGTAAATCGCCCAACTACTCAATCCCTCAACTACTCAACCTCCCAACGCCCCGCTCTAAAACCCATACCAAGGATTTTGCGAGTGAAATCGCTGCGTGCGCGAATACCTTTTTGCGGGATATTTTCCGAAAGATTTATTTCCGCCTTTCAGATTGACACTTAATGTCACGCCGCCGAAGAGATACCAATCGTCGGTATCCGGATTTCCGCGCAGAGAAGTACCCGGGTCGCGGGGCAGCGTGTTGTCGTATTCGTGTGCGCGGTAAGAGAGTGCCGTAGCGCGGGTGCCGCGTGCTTCTACCAAATCCGCCAAGTCCGGATAGTAGCCGCTGACATCGTCGAGGTAGTCGGTGAAAGTCCTGCGCATCCCGATTTCAAAACCGATGTTCGTGACTTCGTGAATGGCGACTTTGATACCGAAACCGAAAGGCACGGCGACCGCAAATTTCGAGTAAATATCTCCGTAGCCGGGCAGCCCCTGCCCTTCCGTGCCGAGCGGTCGCAAGTCATACATCGTACCTTTGTACTCGGTTTGCGGATTGTAATAAAAGCCCGCCAGACCCGCAAACAGATAAGGAGAAGTCTTGTGATGTCCGTCTAAAATGTTGTAATTCAGCAAGTTCCATTCGCCGGTTACGGCTGCTTCGGCGATGAAAGTAGTGAAATTCAGATTGCGTGCGCGTTGCCCCGAGAAGACATCGGAGCCGGTTAGCTTCGAGCCGGTAATCGCGCCTTTGACGCTGAAATACGGCAACAAGTTGTAACGCACGAAGCCGCCGACGGCAAAGTTGTATTCCGTCGGTTCCATGTTGTTGCGGATGAGTTCGCCCCGGTAATTGGCGACGCCTACAAAAGTGCCGACATCGAAATATTGAGCTTGTAAATTGAGGGTGAAAAGGATGGTGAAAAGCGTAAAAAGTTTTCTCATAGTACAATTATTCTTTGAGCAGAGGTTAGTTTTTTGCACTCCGTTTTTGTTTAAAACAAAGGCTTGCAGACTATTTACACAAAGAAAATGCCGGGGAAAACGAGAAGATTTTTACCTGTCACAAACTGTCGGAAATTTTAATAAATCAAATCACCGCTTCCGTCGCCACCAAAAAAACAGCCCCGCCGCCACCGTAATGCCCGCGCCGACGTACCAAGGATAATAACTCCGCCGCCCGATGGCAATCGCTTTCATATTCCCGATAGGAACGTAAGCCGCCCAAAAAAGCGGGTGCGCGCGGCGGCTGTTGCGGTTGATAAAGTCGAGTTTGGCGGCGCGCAGAGCATAGTCTTTGCGTTCGCCGTCTTCGAGTTCGGCGTAGAAGTCTTCCATGATTTCCAAAGAAGCCTTGTCGTCGATACTCCACAATGTGGTCACGATGCTTTTCGCGCCGGCGTAGGAAAAACCGCGCGCCAGACTCAGGATGCCCTCGCCCTGTTGCAGATCGCCCACGCCCGTCTCGCAGGCGCTCAGCACCACCATGTCGGCGCGGAGTTCGGTGTTGTACAAATTGCCGGCGTAGAGTAATTCATTGTCCAAAGAGTCGAGTCGGTAGGCGAAGGCGAGATAAGAAAATTCGTCGGCTTTGTCATTGGCTTTGCCGTGGGTGGCGAGGTGCAGGATTTTGTACAGCGGCGCAATTTCCAAAAAGGTATTCAACGTTGCCTCTTTGCCTGTATATACCTTACCGCCGAGCATTTGCTGAATGCGGCGCACCTCTTCTTCGTTGTGTTTCAGCGGTTTCAGATACGGCAAATAATACGGCAGACTGTCCTTGTGTTGCTCGCCGAAACTCGGCGCAAAACCCAATACCTCGCGTCCGGTGTTGGTATTTTTCAGCATTTCTTTGAGCAAAGTCGCCGAGTAGCTGTAACTGATTTGCTTCTTTTTAATCCAATACGAATAAGAAGAAAAAGCAGTCGAGCTGTTCGGTACTTCCTCCAAAAGAGCCTCAAAAGGCAGATAGCCGAGCGGGCCGCCGGGTACGATGATGAGTTTTTCGGGCAGGTCGTTTTCGAAGGGACGCACGATGCGGTCGTATAAAAATGCGGCGGTGCGTTGATAGGTCAACAACTCGGTATCGACTACGCCCCGGCGCGGTCGCCAATTGTAAATACTGCGGCGCATTGCCTGCACGGTATCTTGTAACGAAAAGTTTTTGTCGATTTGATAGACCCGAAAATTGTCTTCGGTTATCAAAAAAGCAAATATCAAATCGTCGCCGACAAAGTACTCCAACATACCTTGGTCGGGCTGCAAAATGTCGCTTTGAATTTCCTCGACGCTGACGGTACTGACTTCGTATTTAAGTGCAAAATAATCGGGATACTCCGTTTCAAATTGCTTTTGCAGAGCGGCGTATTCATTTTTTACTTTAAAAATGCGGTTGTTCAAGGCACTGATTTTGTCGTAGCCCGCCTCGAATTCTTCGGCATCGAAACGCGCTTTTTTCAGTTGTACCAGTTGCTTTTTAAATTCCGTCTCCGCATTCAGCAGACTGTCCGGTATGCCCGCAAACTGTTTTGCCGAGGCATCCTGTACCGCCTCGCGCAGCAGATTATTACGGCTGATTTCCGAAAAAGCAAACGCTTCTTTCAGATTTTCCTTGCGCTTTTGGGGGGTGTTGACCGCTACGGCTATCGACTGCTCATAAATCGGAACACTGTTGCGCAGCAAGACTTCCCGCGTGTTTTGCTCTTTAAAATCCGCCTTGAGGTATTCGATAAATCGGTTAGCGGTATCCAAAATTTTACGCGCTTTAATTAGATACTGCTCTTCTTTCGTGCGCTCGTACAAGATGTTATTGGTGCGCGCCAATTTGCTCATCACATCCAGACAATCTTCGGGACTGTTTACCTGCGCAAAATCCTTTGTGTCCAAACTGCCCAAGCCCGAAAAGTACAGCGCCTCCTCGTAATAAGGCAGGGCGGCGGCGGGCTGATTTTGCGTCGTGTACAAATCGCCGAGGTGCGACAGTGCCAAGATGCGGTGCGGCGACTCGTTGCCTTTTTCATCCTGCAAAGAGACCGCTTTTTCGAAGTACTGTTTCGCCTCCGGGTAGCGACCGTATTTCATCAGCATCTCACCGTAATTTGTGTAAACGTTCGACAAATTTTTGGGGCGACCGGCAAAATTGATTTCCAGATTATCTTTTGCCAAAGCCAAATATTCCAGTGCCGACTCCGAGTCGCCGCGTTCGTCGTGAGCATTTGCAATGTTATTGTACAAATAACCGACTCGATAATTTTCTTCGCCGTAAGTATTGACCGCCATACGCAACGCATCGTAGTAAAAGTCGAGGCTGCGTACATAATTTCCGAAGTACCGCTGCGCACTCCCGATGCCCGAATACACATTGATAATGCTGCTCACGTTGGCGGCGGTGTCCTGCTGCAAAATCACCAAAGCCTTCTCGTACTGCCCGATGGCCTCCTCGTGATTGGCGCGTCGCCGCTCGATGTCACCGATAAGAATCAGCATCCGCGCGACGTCTTTCGAGCCGTATTCCTGCTGCTCGTAAATGCCTTTTGCCCGCCGGAAATAGGGCATTGAACTGCGGTATTTTCCTCTGCGTGCCAAGGCAATTCCCGTCCGATACAGCGTATCGGGATTATTCATGGCGGCGGCTTCGGCGTAGGTTTTTTCCTGCGCAAACAGCGGTATTTCGGTCAAAAAACCAAAGGTGAGTAATAAAATTAAAAAGAGCTTTTCGCTCATAGTTTCGGGTTATTTTTAACATTCATTAAACGCGAAGGCAGAAAATCTCTCCCCTCTCTCCTTTTCCCTCTCCCCTCAATTATTCGTAATTCTCCGTAATTTTTTCCGCTGCCTGCTCCAGCATTTCAAAAACGTTGACAAAGCCGTCGTCATTGCGGTAAGGGTCGGGCACGGCGATATTTTTTCCGGGTTCGGCTTCATTCATGATGAGTTTGACCTTATCGCGTTGCGTGTCGTTTTCCGCCATGCGCATCACATCCTGATAGTTGCTGCTGTCCATCACAAAAATCAAATCAAAGTCAGTAAAATCCTGTTTTTTAAACTGCCGGGCGCGTTGGTCGGTCAGGTCGATACCCCGACTGCGGGCCACGGCAATCGAGCGCGGGTCGGGCAGGTCGCCGACGTGCCACGCGCCGGTGCCGGCACTGTCGATTTGCCACGGAAGATTTTTTTCCTCGACTTTGGTACGCAAAATACCTTCGGCTAAGGGAGAGCGACAAATATTGCCGAGACAGACCATGAGGATTTTCATAAGTATGTTTTTTGGTTTTTGACAAATTTCTCTTACTCGAAAAGGATTTGTCAAAGAAAGAGTTTTTTGTCATCTTGATGAACAAAACAAGTACTTTTGCCGCTTGTTTAAGACGACATTGATTTGCCGTTTATTAAACGCGAAGGTAGCAAAAAGTACGTTTGCCGAACACGATTTTGCGAAACACAGTGCGTTAAAAACTAAATATTTACATGAAAATAGTAATAGCCGGTGCCGGTGATGTCGGTTTTCACTTAGCCGAACTTCTGTCTTACGAAAGCCACGACATTGTACTCATCGACGAAAATTCGGAGGTTTTGGACTATGCCGAAACGCACCTCGACGTGCTGACGCTGCTCGGCGACAGTGCTTCTATCGACATTTTGCGGCAAGCGGAAACCGGGACTGCCGACTTGTTTTTGGCGGTGACGACCTCGGAAAAGAACAACTTGATTACCGCGATTTTGGCAAAAGAACAGGGCGCAAAGCAAACGGTGGCGCGGGTAAAGAACAAAGAATATTTGGAGAAAAGTCAGGCAGAGATTTTCAAAAATTTGGGGGTGGATAATTTGATTTCGCCGCGCAGCCTTGCCGCCAAGGAATTAAAACGCCTCGTCGAGCAATGCTCGTTTACGGATGTTTTTGATTTTGAAAAAGGAAAAATCAATCTCGTCGGACTGACTTTGGATGATTACAGCCCTTTGGTGAGCAAGTCTTTGGCGGAGATTAAGAACAAAAATTTGCAGGACACCATTTTGCCGATTGCCGTACTGCGGGGGCACAAAACTATTATCCCGCGCGGCGAGACGGTACTGCGCCGCAACGACCACATTTATTTCATTTCCAAAAAAAGCTGCATCCAGGACGTCGAGGATTTTGTGGGACGCAAGCACGTCGAGGTCAAAAATATCATGATTGTCGGCGGCTCGGGTTTGGCTTACGAGGCGGCTTTGCTGTTGCAAAAAGAGTATAGTGTCAAACTCATCGAAAAAAATAAAAGACGCTGTAAACTGCTCGCCGAATATTTACCCGATACACTGATAATCAACGGCAGTGCGTCGGACATCGACCTGCTGGAAAGCGAAGGATTGCGCCGCATGGATGTGTTTATCGCACTGACGGATAACAATGAGACCAATATCATTGCCTGCCTGACGGCAAAAAATCGCGGTATTTACAAGACCATCGCGCAGGTAGAAAACAAAGAATACACGCACATTTCGCAAAATATCGGGGTCGATACGCTGATAAATAAAAAACTGATTGCCGCGAATTACATTTTCCGTTTCATTCGCAAAGGCAATATCAAGGCCATCACGGGACTGCACGGCGTGGATGCGGAGGTCATCGAGTACGTCATTACGAAGCAAAATCAACTGACGCGCAAGCCGATTAAAGACCTGCATTTTCCTGAGACGGCCATCATCGGCGGCATCATTCGCGGGGAAGAAAGTCTGATACCTTCGGGCGATTTTCAGTTGCAGATTGAAGACAAAGTCATCGTTTTCGCCCTGCCGGAGGCCATGCAACGTTTAGAAAAATTATTCCGATAAGCTATGATTAGATTGGCTCCGATTTCCAACGTCGTCGGCGTTTTGCTGCTCATTATCGGCTGCATGATGTTTACCGGCATTCCGTTTTCGCTGTACTACGAAAGTCAAGACGCAGCGCACCTTTTCTTTTCGGGCGGCATCACGATACTCGCCGGCATCCTGCTGTGGCTGTACAAATACAAAAGCGGCAACCGCGTGAACAAGCGCGAGGGCTACCTCATCGTGGTCTGCGGCTGGTTGAGTATGGTTGCTTTTTCGACGCTGCCCTACCTCATCAGCGGCGTGATTGACAATTTTACCGACGCATTTTTTGAAGTAATGTCAGGGATGACGACGACCGGGGCTTCGATACTGACCGACATCGAGGGCGTGCCGGAGGGCATTTTGTACTGGCGCAGCATGACGCAATGGATAGGCGGCATGGGGATTATCGTGCTGACGGTGGCGATTTTTCCGCTGCTCGGTATCGGCGGCATCGAGCTGTTTGTGGCGGAGGCACCCGGCCCGACTTCCGATAAAATACACCCGCGTATTCAAGAGACGGCGAAGCGGCTGTGGCTCATTTACGTCGGGCTGACGGCGACGCTGATGGTGGTGCTGTGGATAGCGGGCATGACATTTTACGAGGCGGTCAATCACGCTTACACGACCATGGCGACGGGCGGATTTTCGACCAAAAACGGCAGTATGATGGATTATGATTTGCCGCAAATTCAGTACCCGATTATCTTTTTTATGTTTTTGGCGGGCGTTAATTATACGGTAATTTATCACAGTCTGAAAGGAAATTGGCGCAACGTCTGGAGCAGCGATGAGTTCAGATATTACATTGTGTTGATAGTCTCTATGTCGGCAGTCGTCACGGCGACGGTGTACAATGTGACGGATTTATCCTTTGAAAAAGCCTTCCGCGACAGTCTGTTTCAAATCGTCTCGGTGGTCACGACGACGGGTTTTGTTTCGGCGGATTATACGGCGTGGACGCCGACACTTACCTTTGTTTTTCTGTTTTTGATGTTTTCGGGCGCCTGTGCGGGCAGTACGAGCGGCGGGATTAAAATTATTCGTCACCTGGTTTTTTTCCGCAATTCGATGTATGAATTTAAGCGCATTTTGCACCCCCGCGCCATCGTGCCGCTGCGCCTCAACGGGCAGGTGGTCAAGTCACAGGTCAAGACCCACATCACGATTTTTCTGCTGCTGTACCTGCTCATTTTCGGCATCGGCATCATCGTTGTCAGTCTGTTGGGCTTGGATTTCAAGACTTCCATCGGGGCGGTGGCGACCTCGCTTTCTAACGTAGGTCCGGGCATCGGGCAGGTCGGTCCGGTCGATAATTTTGCTTGGTTGAGCGCACCGATTAAGTGGTTTTTGTGTCTGTTGATGCTGCTGGGCAGGTTAGAATTGTTTTCGGTTTTGGTGTTATTTACGCCTTATTTCTGGCGGGAGAATTAGTTTGACGGTGGACGGTTGTATGGTGGACGGTGGACGGGGGCTTTCAGCTTTCGGCTTTTGTTTTGGCTTTCTGCTTAATTTAACTTTAGCTTTTTCCTTCAAAAAAAAATCGCAAACGAAATGCATGTGCTCCGTTTGCGATTTTTCTTTTAAAGAAAGATGCTTTGACATTCCCCACTAAACTCAAAAGAAAGCAGTAGCCGCGAGAAGAGTCTAACGTCTAAAATCTAACATCTAAAATCTCGCCTCAAACCTTCTCCATCACCGTCCCGCACTCATTACAAGTCCGCAGCTCCTCACTGTTCATAAAATTATTCATGACCGGGGGCAGTTGATTGACGATGTCGCTCATCTCGAAAGTGGCTTCGTGCAGTTTGTTGTTGCAGTTTTCGCAAAACCACATCAGCTTGTCTTCTTCGCCTGCGTTGCGGTAGCGTTCGATGACCAAACCGATGGTATTCGCGGGTCGCTGCGGGGAGTGCGGGATGCGCGGCGGCAACAAAAACATATCACCCTCTTTGATTTCGATGTCTTCGGGTGTGCCGTCCTCGTTGATGATTTTGAGCGTGATGTCGCCTTCAATTTGGTAAAAAAGCTCCTCGCCGTCTTCGTAGTGGTAGTCTTTGCGACCGTTGGGACCGCCGACAATCATAACGATGTAATCTTCGTTTTCGAGATATACTTGTTTGTTACCGACGGGCGGTTTGAGCAGGTGGCGGTGTTCGTCTATCCAACCTTGCAGGTTGAAGGGCTTTCTGATTTTCATGATTTGGTATTTTTATTTTGTTTACGGCGGTTAGGGTTGGGGAGATTCAAAGGTAGGGAAAAAGCAGAGGTTTTAATCGGGTTTTCGGAGGATTTTTTTTGCGAATCGGCGTATGACAAAAAAAGGCACGGAATAGTTCCGCGCCTTTTTTTATTCTCTTGCTGTCCTTTTCCTATCCTACACCTTCACCAAAACCCGCGAAACCACACCACCCTTCTCCGTCCGCAACCGATAAAAATAATTGCCCGCCGCCAAGCCGCTGCCGTCGAAAGTTACCTCGTGCGTACCGGGCGCAAAACGGCGGTCAGCCAAGATTTTCAGTTCGTGACCGAGCATATTAAAGACGCTGAGGCGCACCCGCTCGTCGCCGCAGGTAAAGCGAATCGTCGTGGTATGACGGAAGGGATTAGGAAAGTTTTCGACGTCGGGGCGCAGGATTTCCGTATCGGTTACAGCCGTCGCATCGCAGGGATTTAAGACCGCGATATGTTGATAATCGGGCTTCAAAATCGCCTCGATGTCTTCCGCCGGCACTTCAAACCAATCTTCCAAAACCGAGCCGTACACATCCCGAAAATCGTACTGCATCGCCACGCCGTCCTGTATGCCTACGTCGGCGGGTATTTCGGCATTGTCACCGATGATACCCGGATTGACACAACTGCCGAACAAAATCAGCGGCGCCGCCGAGCCGTGGTCGGTACCGTTGGCGTCATTAGCAATGATACGGCGACCAAACTCCGAAAAGGTCATGCCGACCACTCGTTCCGCCAAGTCGAGTGCCTGCAAATCGGCTTGAAAAACGTTGATGGCTTCCGACAGTGTTGACAGCAATTCCGCGTGCTCGCCCTGCGTGGTGTCCGTGCCCTGCACCTGATTGGCGTGCGTATCGAAGCCGCCCAAAGTGCAGACAAATACCCGCGTTTGGCTGCCGCCGGAAAGCAGCAGTGCAACGTTTTTCAGTTGCTGCGCCAATCTGTTATCCGCCGGATAATCGACCATGTTGGTTCCCAAATTCGCTGCTGCTGTCACCGTCTCACCGTAGGCATTCGACTGCTCGATGAGGGTGCGCAGGTAGGTCAGCTCGTTGCCGTAAGGCGTAGCGGGCGCAATACTCAACGCCCCCTCGGGCAGTGCGGTGATGTTAAACGGGTCGCTGACCGCAATGCTGAAATTCGCCGCCGTACCCTGACAAGTCGCCGAAACCGTAGAACCCATCGTCACCGCAAAGGGGTCGGGGCAGTCTTCATTCGGATAGCCTTCGGGAAAAAACGGGTGGTCGCGCTCAAAATTTTGCCCCAGCCATCCCTGCGTCACTACCTCATCCGATGCCGAGCCGCTCGTCCAAATATCCGTACTGCGAAAGTGTGAACGGTTTTGGTCGGGGTAGCCGACACCCTGCACTATCGACAGTTTGGCGTCGTCGTACAAAGCTTTCATGCCCGTCATAGCGGGGTGAAAACCGACGGTGTCCGTCACATTCAACAAAGAAGTTTCGGGCAGCAGTACCTGCGGTCGCGCATTCGCCAAAGCGTCGTATTGGTCGAGCGGTATGACGGTGTTCAATCCGTCGTTACCGCCGTTGAGTTGTATCAGCACCAATACGCGGTCGCTGTCGCCGTTTGCCGCCGAGAAAAGGGCGGACATCGGCAGCGCATTCACGGTCAAGCCGTTCAAGAATATCGGTGCGGCGACGGCGGCACGGGTGCTTGTTTTGAGGAAGTTTCTTCTTTTCATTATTTTGTACGGTTGACGGTTGTTGGTTGACGGTTGACGGGGGCGAGACTGTGAGGAAATTCGTGTTCGGAATGCCCCCCGCCCCCCGGAGCGGGGGAGTATCTGTTTTAGAATTAAAATTCGATTAGGATTTAAAAACGTATTTTAAATTCAGTAAGCATCTAAATTTTAAAATGATTAACTCACTTGCTCCGGGCATGTCCCCGACTCCGACAGCTATCGGAGTTATGGAGGTCAGGGATATTCGGTACGCCCCCTTTTCAGCGTAAATCATATAAAATCTTAAAAATCAGCGTAGAAGATTACAGCGTAAAAGACTCAACTCAAAAAATACTCCGGCATACTCATCATTGCTGACCACAGCGCGCGCAATTTTCCTTCAATCGCTGCCGTCAGGTCAGAGTCATCCGGGTCTTCCGCCCACATCCCGTATTCCACCGTCCACTCAAAATCGGGCAGACCGGGAATGAGAAAATTTTTCAAATAAGTACGCTGACCCTCCGTGATGCCCTGCGGAAAAAGCACGGACGCGAGTTCGTCGATGAGGGCATTCGGGTCGCCGGGGTTGTCGAGTTCCTGTACGCGGGCGAGCACGTCGATGCGTACCTCGAAATTATTGACGGAAACACCCGGACCGGCTACTTTTGTCACGATGTCGTTGTAATGCGGCAACGTCGCCGAGTTGACCCAAATTCGATAATAACCCGGTGCCTGATAGTAAGCCGGATAGCCCGCCACCGACGGCGGGTCGAAAAGCGGCATTTCAAAATCTTCGAGTCTTTTAGCAATTTGATTTTGTACCGCATACCGTGCATTCACGCTGCCGGGGAAAGCAACTTGGTTGACTTTCAAGGTCGAAACGAAAAAATCCGTCGGGTTTTTAATCATCGGTCCGAAGTTGAGCACATCGAAAAAATGTTCGCTGCCGAAGAGGGCTTCCAAAGCGGGTTTGATGTCGTAATTGTTTGCCAAAATCACTTCGGCGAGCGGTGCAATCACGTCGGTTTCCACTTGCTCGTCGATGACGTAATAGACAAACCAACGGTACAATTTGCGGGCGATAAAATACGCCGGCTCGGTGCGGTCGAAAATAATGTCGATGAGGTCTTTATATTCGTCTTCCCCGTTTTCGGTAACGATGATATTGTCGAAACGGTGCGAAAGTTGCTTGTCGGTCAGGTCGTGACGCGCATTGAAATATTGACTCGTCACGGCTTGGTCGGGGTCGTCGGTAAAGAAGCCCCGGTCGCGCCAGCCGGTCAGTATTTTTGCGCAGGCAATAACGTCGTCTTCGGTGTAAGTCGTGTAATCGCCGGGAGCGACCTGCGGTCCTTTGCCAAGGGTAAAAAGTTCTAAAAGCTCACGCGCATAGTTTTCGTTGGGCGCATTTTTGGTATTCTGATTACCGTTAAGGTAGCGCAACATACTCGGGTTGACGGTCATTATTTTGGTCAGTTCCCGAAAGTTGCCGAGGGCATTTTCGCGCAGTTGAGTGAAATAATGATAAGTAAATTTCGGGTCGTTGATGTTTGCCGTCACAAAATGATTGTGCCAAAACAGCGTCATTTTTTCGCGTATCGACAGCCCTTCTTCCCGCATCAATCCAAAACTCCATGCCCGCAAAGAAGTCACACGCGGCACCACGATTTCGTTGGCATTACTGATGTAAGGCGCGTTCGTCCAGTCGGAACCGACGGGTGCATTCGGGTCGGCATCACCGAAATAAATGACGGGCGGCTCGGGCAACGGCAAATCTTGCAGCAAAAAGGTCAGCGCACTGTCTAAGCCCGCGCTTACCGCCGCATTTATCTGCGTTTTGGTGGGTCCGAAAGTCGTGCGCCGCAGCAAATGCGCGGCTTGCTCAAAACCGAAAACTCCCGTGTAAGGTGTCAGCGACGAAACGGCGGCAGCAGCAACGGGCGCGGCAACTTTTGCTTTTTTGCGAGAAAGGAAGGAACGGCGTGTTAAGGTCTTTTGCATGTTTGAAAGATGTTAGACTTTAGATATTAGACGTTAGACTTTCCCGTGTTGCTTACGCGGAAAAATACAAACCTTGTCGGCTTTTGCTTTTTTTTACGGAGATTTTATCAGGAAGGTCGAGGTGTGGATTTGGGAGGTTTGACCGGATGTTGCGGGGAAGGTTTAATCGAGGTGAGATTTTTTTTGAATTAATTTTTTGTATTGAAGAATACTTGTGTGAATTGCTGCTCTTACCTTAGACGCGTTTTCCCGCGTCTCTACAATCCGAGGTCTGCGGGTTATCGTAATAGTCCCACAAGTGCCAACGGCACGAGGCACTTCAGCCCGGTATGTAAATGCCGGGGTTAATCGGGATACATCCCCCGCCCTCAAACCACCACCGCCACCAAAAACATCACCGCCGCCGCCACAAAACCGACCATAAAAATATTATACGATACCGTCAGCAGTCGATATTTTTTATCCAAAACCTTGCCGAGGTAGTAAAGGTCGCGGGTCATGTTGCCGTACATCAACTCGCCGTCGCGCATTACGGCATCCATAGCTTCTTCAAATTGCGGCAGGCTGAGACTCGTAAAATTTCCGAAGTAAGCCACATTTTTTTGAATTTCTTCTTTCGTTTTTTTGCCTTTATTCAGACTCGTAACCTTCGGGCGCGCCGACAAAACCGCACAGACCAAAGACGCCAAACCCGCCACCACAAAAATGACGACCGGAGCCAAAATTATCGGATTGCGCTCCGTGATATTTTGGTAAGAAACAATAGACAGCACCACGGAAATCAAAATGGCATTCACGCTAATCATGATGTTCGCCTTGTTGTCCGCAATTTGGCTGAGATTGATGTGGTTGCGATAATTGGCGCGAAAAAAAGTCTGCGTTGCCCGTTCGGGATTTTTGCGTTCGAGGTCTTGAAACAGGCGCAGCGGAGATTCTTCGTTACGCAAACCGGTGTTATTTCTGCTTTTTTCGACTAAGTTTTTTTGCGCCAAGAGGTTGCGCCCCGTGTCGATTTCGTATTTTTCTTTGGCAAAAGCCGTGTAGTATTTCGCGGTGATAATTTGTCGCAAACGAAACTGCGTCCAATCCGCTTTGGAAAATTGCTGCTGCATCAACAGCTCCGACTCCAAGCGCAGTAAAGCACTTTTTTCCGAAAAATTCTCGGCAAAAGTAACGCCCGTCACCGCATCCGAAAAGATTTTGGCGGCTTCGTTGCGCGGCGCGGTGTCGGCTTCAAGTGTTTGCAGACAGGTGATAACGCGCTCGGTGACGACGGGTGATTGTTCCTGCGCCGTCAAAAAATCTTCCGCGTATTTGCGGGCAAAAATGACGGGATTGGCGGGGTCGCCGAGGTAGCCCGTATTACTGAACCAAGCCGCGACTTCCGCCGCCGTGGCTACGGAGTCGGCGGCATCTTCTGCATCGGCAATCTCGCGCACGGCAGCGTGTATTTGCGCCGTCAGCGGAAAATTATGGTACGTCAGCCGCGCATCGCCTTTGTCATTAAACAACTGCAAAGCGTAGATTTTCGCCCGCTGCGCGAGGGTCGTGCGGTCGGTGATGCCGGTCGGTGTGTCGGTTGTTTTCTCAGTCATTGTTTTTAGGTTGGGTGGTTGCGGGGTTGGGCGGTTGGGGGCGGGTCATTGCTTTCGATTCGTATTTTTATGCGGGGCAAGTTAAGGTTTTTTGGGAAAAATTGTTTTGTGTTGCTGCTTTTCAATTCATCAAAATCAAAAACTCGCCTTCCTTGTCTTACCTTTGCCCCATGCTCACCGTAAAAAAAATAACGCAACTCACCGGTCACAATGCCTCCGTTTTTGCTTTGGCACAAGGCAGCACCGACCGCCGCTTTATCTCCGGTTCGGGCGACGGGTGGGTCGTCGAGTGGACTTTGGATGACCGGGAATACGGCAAACTTATCGCTAAGACCGACAGCAATATCTACGCCCTCCACAGTCTGCCGGACAGCGGGCGTGTGGTCGCGGGCAATATGCACGGCGGCGTACATTGGGTGCATTTGGAGGAAGAGGAACGGACGAAAAACGTGCAAAATCACGAGAAAGGCGTCTTTGCCTTGCAACAGGTCGGCGACTTCCTTTACTCGACGGGCGGCGGCGGTATGCTGACCAAATGGTCGCTTGAAAAAGAACGCACCGTCGAGAGTCTGCAGCTTTCCAATCAATCTTTACGCGGTTTGGCTTACGCCGAAAAACGCGGCGAAATCGCAGTCGGCGCGAGTGATAATTCGATTTATATTTTGGAGGCGGAAAGTATGGAAATCAAGCAAAAAATCGAGACGGCGCACGATAATTCGGTCTTTGCGGTACGCTATTCCGCCGACGAAAAATTGTTATACAGCGGCGGCAGAGACGCCAATTTAAAAGTTTGGAATGCCGCCGATAACTACCGAAATCTTTCCGCACAAAACGCGCATTGGTACACCGTCAATACCATCTCTTTGCACCCCGAGGGGCACATCATCGCCACGGGCAGCCGCGACAAAACCATACGTTTTTGGGATGCGCGGACTTTTAAATTGTTAAAGGGTTTGGACACTATCCGCGACGGCTGTCACGTCAATTCGGTCAATGCGCTGCTGTGGCTGCCGGACGGGACTTTGGTTTCGGGGAGTGACGACCGCAGCTTGATTTTGTGGGAGGTAAGGTGATTTTCTACGCTGATTATTATGATTTTACGCTGAACAAAAAAAACCAATCAAAATTTACTACGAGATTGAGAGCGCAGAAAGTTCCCCGCTCCGGGGTTAGGGGTTTGGAGACGTAGGCAAGAGCCGTACTGAAGCCCCCCGGCCCTCCACGACAGTAGTCGGGACAGGACTGCGCGGGGAGCATCTATTTTCAAAATTATAATTCGTTTTAAACTTAGACTCGCCTGCAAAAGGTCTAAACCGAAAATTCCGTTTTTTTTCAAAATGAAAGATCCAAAAAACTTAAAGATTAACCCACAAACTTAAGCCCGCAGAAAGTTCCCCGCTCCGGGCCTGTCCCGACTTTAGTCGTGGAGTTAGGGGTTTGGAGACGAAAAGCAAAACTAAGCCCCGCCCGTCTCCTGCATTTTCTCTACTTTCGCAGCAAATCTGAAAATCATGAAAAGAAATCTTCCGCTGACCGTGCCTTCCCCTCCGGGTTGGATTGAAACCGTACTCGCCGACTTTAATTCATTTCTGCAAGACCACGCCGACGCCGAGCGCAAAGCGAGCGGTTTTGCCATGTCGATGGTCGCCAAATATCCCGACCGGGTCGAGATTATTCCGGAATTAATCGAAACGGCTCTGGAAGAAATGGAACACTTTCAAGCGGTATATAAGGTCATGGAAAGTCGCGGCGTGCAACTCGCGCACAGCATTCCGAAAGACCACTACATGATCGATTTGATAAAAATGCGGCGCACGGGGCGCGAGGAGCATTTCCTCGACCGCCTGTGTATCGGTTCGGTCGTGGAAAGTCGCGGTGCCGAGCGTTTTAAACTCGTCGCCGATAATCTCGAAGACCCGGAACTCAAACGCTTCTACAAAATGCTGTGGACGTCGGAGGCCAAACACGGTAACGTTTACGTGAATATGGCGCTGAATTATTTTCCGGAAGACGAAGTGTATGAGCGACTGAATTGGTTTAATGACCGCGAGGGGGAATTGATTACGGCTTTGCCGTTGAAGGCGGCGTTGCACTGAAAGAGGTTGGGGAGTTTGAAGGTTGAGGGGAGTTACTTTCCGTTCTTATCCGCCTCTCGAAAAATTTCCAATAATTCCCGCTCCGATTTTTCCTCTCCTAACCAAAGAGAAGCCGCCTCGCTGACCGGCAAATCCGGGTAAAATTCATCGCGTACAAAATGCACGTATTTCATCGCGCGGAAAGCGTCGAACCACGCAAAAAAACGCTTGCGGAAAGCGGCGGGACTGCTGACGTTGTTTTTAATTTCCGCCAATTTATCCGTAAAATTTTCCGCTTGTAGAAAGGCGCGGATACTCGCCGGCATTTCCTTTTCAATTCCCGCATAGCCTTTCTCGTACAAATCTTCCGTGCGACGCAAAAATTTTTCCAAATCATAAAAAGACTGCGGCGCGTGGGTAAAAAACGGCTGACCGGCGAGCATGTCACCGACGGCTTTGCCCGTGCCGAAAGGAACGCGGTCGCTGATGCGCGGCGAGGGAATAACGGTCGTTGCCGTAATTTCGCCGAAGTACGGACTCGGCGTAAATTTGTGCAAAAAGTAAAAATCCTCCCCCGCTTTTTTGCGCGGCATCCCGCCCTG
>JAHDCG010000031.1:33916-39887 GCA_020629965.1 Saprospiraceae bacterium
TCCCTCTCCCGCAACAAAATCACAATCTCCGTTCCGCAATATTCCGCCCCCGGGAAGGCATCCTGTTCCGTGACTTCTATTTCAAAATCACCCAAAGAGTTCAGCATTTGGATACGTTCCCGCAGAATTTCCGTGGCGCGGGATTTGTGTTTTTTCAACGAGCGTTTGCTCAATTCTTTGGATTTTGCGCGTCCGATGCCGTTGTCGATGATGCGAATTTCGATGAGGGTTTCTTCGATTTCGCGCACGGCAATTTTCAAAATACCGCCCGTGCCGCGATTAAAAAGCCCGTGATTGACGGCGTTTTCGACGAAAGGCTGCATGAGTGAGGTCGGAATTTCGGTGGCAAATAAGTCGAGATTTTCGTCAATCTCGTACTCCGTCCGAAACTTTTCGCCGAAACGCATTTCTTCCAAGCGCACGTAAAATTTTATTAAATCCAATTCTTCCGACAGCGAGACAAATTGCTTTTTCGATGACTCCAAAAACATCCGCATCAGCTTCGCAAAATCCGCCAGATACGCCTTTGCCCGCTGCGGGTCGTGCTGCCCGATAAAATGCTGAATCGCGCCGAGGGCATTAAAAACAAAGTGCGGATTGAGCTGCGCGCGCAGGGCTTCCAGCTCCAGTTCCGTAAACTTTTTGGCGATGCGCTCCTGCGCCCGTTTTTCGCTGAGTTGCTGTGCGACGCGCTTGCGCAGCAGGTAATTCGATACTAAATAAACGCCGAGCAAACCAACCGCCAAAATTGTCAGCACAAACCACGGCCGCAGGTACAGCGGAGCCTCGGCAACTATCGGCACGGACAGCACCGGGCTTTCGTTACCGCGCGCGTCGTAGCTTTTCAGGTGCAGCGTATATTCACCCGCCGGCAGTTTGTTGTAGCGCACCGTCGGCACATTTGTAAACGCGCCGAAGTCTTTGTCGATACCTTCCAGATACAGTTTGTAACGATTATTTTCGGTGTTGTCGAACTCGGGCAGCGTAAAGTCAAAACCGAAATACAAATGCGAGGACGGCAAACGCAGCGGCGCATTTTCCCTCACCGCGTGATAGACCGTTTTTTCCTCCGTCGCATTTTTGGCTAAGTAATAAAAGCGCGTAACGACGGGGCGGCTGATGGTATCGGGGCGCAGTACATCTTCGAGATAAAAGGCATCGAAACCGTTGATGCCGCCGAAATAAAACTTACCGTCGGAGGCGCGAAAAGCGGACATGCGATTGAATTCGTAATTGCCGAAACCCTGTCTGCGGTTAAAAATCAAGGTGGTTTGCTCTGCCAAATCAACCAAATTCAGACCGTTATCGGTGCCGACAAACCAGCGGTTTTCATCCACCTTCAGAATAGAAGCGGCGTTTTTGTCGGAAAGAAAAACGGGAATTTTAGCGTCGTTTTCGCTCTCGGTATTGTAATGCCATTTGGAAAATTTATCGGCATTGATGTCATAAACGATGACGCCTTTATCGTAAGCGGCAATTAACAGCACATCGTCGGCGGGGTAAATGCCGGCGACCAAAAAGGTCTTGCCGTCGGTCGGTTCTACGGCTCGAAAAGTCGTATCGGCGGGCGTAAATTTGATGAGATTGCGAAAAGTACCGAGCCAAATTTCGCCGTCTTTGCCGTGTGCGGCGTAGCTGTAAGCGTTGCCTTTTTGTTGAGTTTCGGGCAGAGTGACGGGGATTTCGGAGAAAGTCTCGGCGGTTCGGTTAAAGACGTAAACGGCGTGCATTTTGGTTTTAAAATTATTGCAAAAAAGCCAAAACTCGTCCTCGCCTTTCGGCAAAATGTAACGCGGATAAACCTGTGCTTCGGGTAGGGCATACTGTCGCCAGGTCTCGGTTTGCAGGTCATAAACTTCCAAATTGCCGTCGTAATTTTCTTCGCAACTGACGCCGTACAATTTCTTGTCACGCAGCAGCCAATTCGTGGCACAACTCACGTATTTATGCACCCGGCCGTCGTTATCGAGGCGCGGTATTTTTATCAATTCCTTTGTTACCGCGTCGATTTTATAAAAAGAACCGGCATCGGACTCCGTAGAAGCATAAATATTTCCTGCCTCGTCTTCGGCAAAACCGCGCATCACCGCACCAAACTGCCCCGGCTCGACGTTACGGGTCAAATAGTTATCGACACGGGTGTTTTTTTTGGCGTCAGCAAAGAAAAACTCGTAATAACCGCCCGATGACACCAAATTGATTTTGCGTGCAAAGTTGCGACTTTGCAAACTGATACGTCTTTTTTCTTTTTCCAAAATTTGGGATAAATCCGTGACTTTTTCTTGGGTATCATACAGAAAAAGCTGCGCGGTATAGTTGCGCGAACTTTGAGCAAAAATTAAATTTCCGCGTCGGTCTTCCCACAGTCGGTTGACGTATTGACTTTCGGGTAAAAAATCCGTTTTGCGTATCTGCCGCAAATTTTTGTCCGTGACGTACAAATTCTGTGAGTCAAAATCCGACAACCATATTCTGCCTTTACTGTCAGCGTAAAAAATAACGGGTTCTTCCGCATATTTTGTGTTGCCGAACTCGGCGGGCAGTTTTATTTCGGTAATTATATTTTTGTTTTTAAAAGCAATAATTTTACCCGCACAGCCGTCGAGCAGGTAAATCGTGCCGTCGGCAGCGGCGGTTATTTGATGATTGCCCTTGTCGCAGCGCAGTTCCGTCGCGTAAGAAAAATACAAGGCGGGCGTGTCGTCTGCATCAAAACGATAAATGTGAAACTCGGAATCGGTGTAGGAAAGCAGGTGAGCGGAAACGTTTTTTTCGGCGAAAATATCGGCGTACTCTCCCGCAAAAGGGGAGGCTTCGCGCAGCGGAAAACTGCGACCGCTGAATTTTTTGGTATTGAAAACTTCAAAAAAATCGAACTCGAAAATCGGCTGAATGTAAAGATTATCGTGCCGGTCAATCATCGTCAAGCCCTTTGCTTTCAACACGGATTGATTGTCCGGCAGCAGATTATTTTCGTTTAAATTGACAAAACGATAACCGTCGAAACGGGTCAAACCCGCCGCCGAAGTAAACCACAGCAAGCCGTCGCTCGTCTGCTGCACGTCTCTGATTTCGCGCTCGGGCAGTCCCTCTCTGATACCGTAGTTGTTGGATTGCACAATTTCGACCTGTGCCCGGGCGCAAGTGAGCAGCACAGACCACAAAACAAGCGTTGAAAATATTTTTGTAAAACCTCCCGGCATTTAGTGTTAGGTACTTTTTGTTTTATAGCTTTGCGAAATCAATTTTACATAACCCCATTGAGGCTGATTTTTTCACGCAATATTGTACAAATGACAGCCATACTGATAGATGATGAACTGCCCGCACTTTCCGTTTTGCAGGATAACCTCAAGACTTATTGCCCGCAAATACAAACCCTCGGTACGGGTACTTCGGCGGAAGAAGCAATGACTTTAATCCAGAAACACCGCCCGGAGATTGTTTTTTTGGATATCGAAATGCCGCACGAAAGCGGTTTCGACCTGCTGCGCAAAATGCCGCGCCTCGATTTTGAAATCATCTTCGTGACGGGCTACGACAGCTACGCTTTGCAGGCCATAAAATTTTGTGCCATCGGCTACATCCTCAAGCCCGTGCGCGCGGAAGAGTTAATTGCCGCCGTCAATGCCGCCGAAATGCGTGTTCGTGAAAAGGCGGAATTCAATCGCAATAAACAACTTTTATTTAACTTGACCAATCCGGGGCACGCCGCCAATAAGCTCGGTATCCCGACGGAGCGCGGCTTGGAATTTGTGGAAACCGCCGAAATCGTGCGCTGCGAGGGCATACAACGCTGCACCAAAGTCGTGCTGACGGGGCGCAAAAGCATTATCAGTTCTTACAACCTCGGCGAGTTTATCAAGATGCTGGAAAATTATAATTTTTTCGCCGTGCATAAGTCTCATTTGGTCGGCATATCGCACATTGTGCGCTACGACAAAGAGGGAAGTCTGGAAATGTCGGACGGGGCATCGGTTCCCGTATCGCGCCGTCGCCGACAAGATTTTTTGGATAAAATGACGCGCCTCTAAAATCGGAGGAGACCCGCTACCCAACCGATTTCAACCCGCAGGATGCGCGTCGAAATCGGAAGGTGACAGGTTGTTTTCAAAAAATTTGATTGTTTAGAGGAAATATTTATCAGACGGGAAAATATTTCAAAAAACGAGACGGGAAAATTCTGTTCAGGGTTTTTGTAGCATGGTTTTTCGGAGCTGTGTATAAACAACATCGGCTAAAATGTTCTGTGATGCAAATATAAAAGCACCTGTAACCATATTTTAAACCGATTAAACCATCGGTCGTTTCTATCGAACAAACGGCGAGGCCGGTTGGTGGTTGATGGTTGACGGACGGTTAGTGGTTTGTGCGATTTTTTCGGTTCTTCTCGAAGAAGTCACGTTTAGAAATTTTATGAAGCCCGTATTTCAAAAAGGCACAACAGTAGATAGGTTTCCCGATAAAATCAAAGCAAGAACAGCCTATCAACCAACAACCACCAACTATCAACCAAAAATTTTTGAAAAAAATTTCCCCATGGTTTACGAATTTGAAGGTTTTATTCCCGTCGTGCACGAGAGTTCGTTCATTCATCCGCAGGCGGCGGTGACGGGCAATGTCATTATCGGTAAAAATGTCTATATCGGACCGGGAGCGGCGATACGCGGCGACTGGGGCGGCATCGTGCTTGAAGACGGCTGTAATGTGCAGGAAAATTGTACGATTCACATGTTTCCGGGCATCACGGTTTTGCTCAAAGAAGCGGCGCACATCGGGCACGGGGCTATCATACACGGCGGCACCATCGGACGCAACGTCATGGTCGGTATGAACACCGTGATTATGGACGACTGCGAAATCGGTGACGAAAGCATTATCGGTGCTTTGAGTTTTGTGAAAGCAAAAACGGTCATTCCGCCGCGCAGTTTGGTCGTCGGCAATCCCGCAAGAATAATCCGCGAAGTGAGCGACGAAATGATTGCTTGGAAAACCAAAGGCACCCAACTGTATCAAGGGCTGCCGCAGCAATGCTTCGACACCCTGCGCGCCTGTGAGCCGCTGCGCGAAATCCCCGCCGACCGACCGCCGCAGGAGAAATTGTTTGAGACTTGGGAGAAGATTAAAAACGGTGAACGGTAAAAGGATGGACGGTGGACGGACGGCTCTCTTCTCAGCGACGATTCAAACAATTATCAAACGACTCAAACAATTCAAACAACCCTCAAACCACTCAAACCTTTTATTAAACCTGCGTCCATTTCTCCGTACTTTGACTCGATTCCACCACCTTTTCAATAAAGTGCATACCGCGCACGCCGTCTTCTACCGTCGGAAAATCGAGGTGCAGTTCATCCGGTTCTTCGCCCGCCAAACGCGCTTGAATACACGCCGCCACATTTTTGTAAATATTGGCAAAAGCCTCCAGATAACCCTCGGGATGACCGGCGGGAATGCGGGCTGCCGCTGCGGCGGCGGGGTACAACTCCCCTACTCCGGTGCGGCGAATTTCGACGGGCTTATCCAACCACCGAACGGTCAAAGTATTCGGTGCCATCTGTCGCCACGCCAGACCCGCTTTCGTGCCGTAAATGCGGATATTCAAATCGTTTTCTTCGCCGGCGGCAATTTGTGAAGCGTGTAAAATGCCCTTCGCGCCGTTGTCGAAGCGCAGTAAGATATTGCCGTCGTCGTCGAGTTGTCTGCCCTCTACAAAGGCGGTGAGGTCGGCGCACAACTCCGTGATTTTCAGACCGGTGATGTATTCCGCGAGGTTTTCGGCGTGGGTGCCGATGTCGCCCATTGCGCCCGCGATGCCCGAGCGTTTGGGGTCGGTGCGCCAGGCGGCTTGCTTTTGGTCGCTGTCTTCGAGTTTGGTCGAAAGCCAGCCCTGCGGATACTCCACTACCACTTTGCGAATGTCGCCGATGTCGCCGTTTTCAATCATGGCTTTCGCCTGTTTGACCATCGG
>JAHDCG010000031.1:39987-43233 GCA_020629965.1 Saprospiraceae bacterium
CCGCCGCCGACCATGCCCATTCTGATTTTTCTTTTCGCCATTTTTGCTTTTCTTTTAGTTGATTTTAAATGCAGCGGCAAGATAAGAAAAAGAGAGAAATCGGAGCAAAAGTTGTTTAGGCGTTTGTTTAAGAGTTTAGGCGTTTAACCGTTTAGACCATCCCGGTTTGAACCACTATCGGAACTAAACCTCCTAAACGCTTAAACAAAAAATCGCTTTACCGACTCCAAAAATCCTGCTCGATATTGAAGATTTTCTGCTTGATATTGTCCGCTTCCAAAAGCGCATCTACGCCGGAATACATATCCTGCAAGCGGCGATTTAAAACATCGGACTCTTTGTAGATCACACTCGCAAATTGCCGTTTTTCCATCACATCCTCCCAAGTCGTGCGGGCGGCTCGGTTGCCTTCGACAAAGGCTTTTTCGTGCGCAAACACTTCGCGCGAGGACGGATAATGCACCCAAAACAAGGGCTTTTCGTATTTAAAATTCCCGAAGTCGTCGTTCACTTCTATCAGCGGCGCAATGCCTAAAATACGCACGCGCATCACCGAGGCTTGACTGTCGAAAAACCATACTTCCTTAACCCGAAAACGTTTGACATCTTCGTAGAAAATTTCGTTTTTCACTTCTACAATATCAAACTTTTCAGCTTCCGTATAGACTTCTACGGTATCGACTTGATATAAAATACCGTCCAATTCTTCCGTGCTTATCGGCATCGAAAAGTCATCCGTCTCGGCGCTGTACAGTTGCATTTCCCCGCTTTCGGCAGCTTCGGTAACGATTTCAAAAAACGGACGCTCGGGCTGCACAAAGGGTAAATTCATTTTTTCGCGCACGTCGATAACCCGCCAAATCCGCGTTTCCCACATCAAATCTCGCTCGGCGAGCGGCGGATAAACCAACGGTAGTTTTTGCTGAATGACTTTGCGACCCGTGATGTCGTCGAGGGGCAGTTCTTGGGCGTGAATGTTTGTTAAAGTGAGGGTAAAAATTAAGAGCAGGATATTTTTCATTGGAATAAATTTTTGTTTGAGTTGTTAGATGATAGTTTGAATTGTTGGATGATGGTTTGAATTGTTTGAGTCGTTTGATGATTGTTTGAGTCGTGTCCGCTAAGCGAAAGCCGCCCGTACACCGTCCACCGTTCCACCGTCCTACCGTAGATTAAAAATTAAGCCGTTCATTTGCCTTCCCGCGACATCGCCCGGGCAACGCACCTTAATATTATCGAAATAAAATTTGTCCTTGCGTTTGGCATTTTCGACCAAGCGGGCTGCGCTGTTGCCGTAAATGCCGCCGCGATTGACTTCGGAGACAGCATCGCCGTTGCGCACGCGGGTGAGTTCAAAACCATCTACTTTACACTTGGCTTGAAAGTCGAAATTTTCCAAAATCGGGACAATGCCCCGGTGTACTTTGAACTCTGCGACGTTCATCGTGCCGCCGAGTTTGCCGCCGAGCGTAATGACGGGATTGGGGATTTTTTTGACTTTGTATTTGAAGGTTGTCGGCTGCAGACCGCCGCCGGCTACGGTGATTTTGGCGGTGCCGGGTCGGGTCGGCTCGGCGACGAAGTGACCGTTGCTTTGCTTGCGCAGTTCGGTGCCCGTTGCGCTGACGGTTACCTGTGCACTCGGCACGCCGGCGGCGGAGACGGTCAGCGGATTTTCTACGCCGACATACATCACCTGCATTTTATCCGCCGAGACGGCGACCGACCGTTCGCCGACTTCGTAACTGAATTTCTTTTCAAAAGTCTTGATTTCGCCCGTCACCGGGTTGGTCATTTTGACTAAGGCGCGGTGACTTTTATCGCCGATGCTGCCTGGGGTGACGGTAAATTCTGCCTTGCCGCCCTCGACGCGCAGCGGTCTGCCGTCCACCGTAATCTCGATGTTATCGGCGGTGCTGCTGAAGGCACTCAGGAAAATTTCGCTGCGGAACGGCTCGCCGCGTATCACGTAGCTTTTATCGGCGGCGACGACGGTCGCGTATTGGTCGGTCACAAAAACATCGCCGTTCATTTGGTCTAAAAAGTGATTGAGTACGGCGGTTTCGGACATGCGCACATCGTTTTGCAGCTTTGTCAAAGTCGGCAGCACGGCAGCGACGGGCATTTGCTTAAAGTTAAATTCCGACCAACTTTTTTTGTCCGTATCGGCGGGCAAGTCATTGATTTTCAACGGAATATTTCCCGCGAGGATGGCTTGTATTTCTTCATTTTCAACAAAAGACAGCAGTTCGGCGCGGGTGTCACGCACGGATTTTTCGAGGATGTCACCGCGTTTTTCGTTCAGCAGCAGCCGCGTCGGTATATCTTTATCCTTCGAGCGCACGGGCACGCCTTTTTCGTCCAAACCGCCGGCTTCCGCGATTAGCAGTTCCTTCAATTCCGCCGTTTCCGCATAAAATTTATCGGCAACCGCGCGCACCGCCCGCATTTTCTCGCGGTAAGGCTCGTATTGACTGTAAGCGTCCGCCTGCTTTTCGATGGCGGCCGCCAAAGCCACGTTGGAAGTATTGACAAGTTGCGCGCTTTCGTTCAGCCCTTCGTCCATGCGATAAAAGGCTTGCATGACCTCGGCGGAAACGTTGAGAGCGAGCATGGCGGTGAGGACGAGGTACATGAGGTTGACCATGAGTTGCCTCGGTTCTTTTGGTATCGACATCGTTTTTTATTTTTGGTGGTGATATAAAAATACAATCCGCCGCACGCCGCCGCAGCCTTGCACACGGCGCACGGGCGAATTGCTGATTTTTTTGAGATTTTAGACTTTAGATTTGAGATATTAGATATTAGATATTAGACTTTAGATGTTAGACTCCGTCGTGACTTTTTTTCCTTGCTTTATTTGTGAAGCAGGAAGGGTTTGGTCACACATTGTTAGTGTAACTGTTGCGAAAAAGAGTTTTTTCCGGACATATCTTTCCCGTTTCGAGCAGGCTCGATTGTCTGTTTTTATTTTTTAATTTTCGTAAAAAACACTCAAGGCAGGCTGCGTAGAGGGTATGCTTTTCGAGAAAAGCAAAGTACGTTTTGAGCGTTGTTGTCAGTATAATGCGGAAGGGCTGAAAAGTAACAGGGGGAGGTTGATTTTTTTATTTTAACGAGAAAGGCGAATTAAGTAAAATGAAAATTCGCAGCGAAAGAGACGCGTTTTCCCGCGTCTTTACAAGGTGAATGTTCCTGACTTTTGTAGAGACGTTGCACTGCGACGTCTTTCTCCGGAGCGGGAAA
>JAHDCG010000031.1:43333-51283 GCA_020629965.1 Saprospiraceae bacterium
CCTGACTTTTGTAGAGACGTTGCACTGCGACGTCTTTCTCCGGAGCGGGAAACAAAATTAAAATTTGTACTAAAGGAAATGTGTTTTCCTGCGCTTGTAGAAAATATGGTGAAAAATCCGCACAAATCCGCTTTATCCGCATCATCCGCTTATCTATCCTCTCCCAAAACTTTTACCCTTTGCAGACGTATTCTTAGGCGACAAAAATCCGGCAAAGGAAAAGCCGAAATATCTTTACCTTTGCGGCAAATTTTCGATAAGGCAATAATAACTGCGTATCTTTCTGTAAGGATACGCAGACCAAATAAAATCAAGTTATATGCAAAAATTTCTGAAGGAATTAGGACTGAAAAAAGAAAACGCCGGCACCTCGACCGGCGCCAAAACGAGTAACTCCGAAAAGTACATCGAATCTTACTCGCCCGTGGACGGCAAGCTCATCGGCAAGGTGTCGATGACGACCAAAAAAGAGTACGAAAAAGTGATGAAAGCGGCAACTTCCGCCTTCAAAGAGTGGCGCACTACGCCGGCTCCGCAGCGCGGCGAAATCGTGCGTCAGTACGGTAACGCCTTGCGCGAACACAAGGAAGCACTCGGTCAGCTGGTGAGCTACGAAATGGGCAAAAGCCTGCAGGAGGGCTACGGCGAGGTGCAGGAAATGATTGACATCTGTGACTTTGCGGTCGGTCTGTCGCGTCAGTTGTACGGACTCACGATGCACTCGGAGCGACCTTCGCACCGCATGTACGAGCAGTGGCACCCGATGGGCGTCGTCGGTATCATTTCGGCGTTCAACTTTCCGGTGGCGGTGTGGTCTTGGAATGCGATGATTGCGATGGTTTGCGGTGATGTCTGCGTGTGGAAGGCTTCCGAAAAGACGCCTTTGTGCTCGGTGGCTTGTCAGAATATTTTGCGCAAAGTCTTGAAAGATAACGACGTACCGGAAGGCGTTTCTTCTATAATCAACGGCGATTACAAAGTCGGTGAATACATGACTAAAGACAGCCGCATTCCTTTGGTGAGCGCAACGGGCAGTACCCGCATGGGTAAAATCGTCGGTGCCGAGGTGGCGAGTCGCATGGGTAAAACTTTGCTCGAATTGGGCGGAAATAATGCCATCATCATCACCGAAAATGCCGATATGGATTTGGTATTGACGGGTGCACTTTTTGGGGCGGTCGGTACCTGCGGTCAGCGTTGTACTTCGACGCGTCGCCTGATTGTACACGAAAGTCGCTACAACGAAGTGAAAAATAAATTGGCGAAGGCTTACGGTCAGTTGAAAATCGGCGACCCCTTAGACCAGTCAAATCACGTCGGTCCGTTGATTGATAAAGACGCGGTGAAGGCTTATAAAAATGCCCTGAAGCAAGTCGAAAAAGAAGGCGGAAAGGTCTTGGTAGAAGGCGGCGTATTAAAAGGTAAGGGCTACGAAAGCGGCTGCTACGTGAAGCCGGCGATTGCGGAAGCAAAGAACAGCTACAAAATTGTGCAGCACGAAACTTTCGCGCCGATTGTCTATATCATGTCTTACAAGACTTTGGACGAGGCGATTGAAATGCAAAACGACGTACCGCAGGGTTTGTCTTCGGCAATTATGACGACTAACCTGCGCGAGGCGGAATTATTCCTCTCGGCGGCGGGTTCGGATTGCGGTATTGCGAACGTTAATATCGGTACTTCGGGCGCGGAAATCGGCGGTGCCTTCGGCGGTGAAAAAGAAACGGGCGGCGGTCGCGAAAGCGGTTCGGACTCGTGGAAAGCGTACATGCGTCGTCAAACAAATACGATAAATTACAGTACCGAACTGCCTTTGGCACAGGGTATTAAGTTTGATTTCTGAGTTAGTTTATTGAGCGATAGCGAAATCCCGTACTTCAGTCGGGATGGTTTAGAGGTTTATGGTTTATGGGGGCTTCGTTCTTTTGGGATGTGAGTTTACTTAACTTTATCCCTTTTCATAAATTAACTCTTTGAGGAAAGGCGAACAGGTTATTTTGCCGCAGGTAAAATGCTGTTCGTCTTTTCTTTTTTAGACAGGATTTTTGGATTTTTTGGATTTCCAAAAAAATTCGGAGACTTACCACTTTTGGGTAAAAGGAAAATATTACCGATAAAAAGTCGCACCGTATGTCACAAAAAAGAAAAATAACCGGTCTGAATATCTACCCCGTCAAGTCGCTCGGCGGCCTGTCCGTCAGTTCTGCGGTGTTGACAAAAAAGGGTTTGCAATATGACCGAAAATGGATGTTGCTCGACGCCGGCGGTCGGTTCATGACACAGCGCACCTTCCCCCGGATGGCTTTGATTTCGTTGCAAATCGGGAGCGGGAAACTGCATTTTACTCACCGTCCGACGGAGAAAACCGCAGCCGTAGATATTTTGGAAAATTACGGCGAAAATTTCGTCACAAAAATATGGAGAGATACTTGCACGGTACAAAAAGTCGGTGCGCCTATCGACACTTGGCTTTCCGAAGTACTGCAAACCGAATGTACCTTAGTCTTTTTTCCCGACGAAAGCATGCGTACCAAAACGCGTAAAAACCCGGGCGAAGAACGCACGGCGAGTTTGGCTGACGAATATCCGATTTTGCTGCTCAATGAATTGAGTTTTGCGGACGTCAATACCCGTACCGAGGAGGATTTGAGTATCGACCGATTTCGCGGCAATATCATTTTTGCGGGAGAAAAAAACTACGAAGAAGACACTTTTAACGGTATCCGCTTGGCTGAAATCGACTGCCCGACCGTAGAAACCTGCGGCCGTTGTCCTCTTATCAATGTTAATCAAACGACTGCCGAAAAAGGTCGGGAACCGCTGCAAACTTTGACGAATTATCGCAGAAATTTACAAAGCGGTGAGGTGAAATTTGGTTTGGGTATCGACTGCAAAGTGCCGGAAGGAACCGCCCCGGTCATCAATGTCGGCGATTTTTTTACGATTTACTGACCGGTAACTTTTCACCCTCGTAATCGTCGCCCCTTTGTCATTGCACGGCAAAAAATCTGTTAAATTGCCGCCCTTTTCACCCTCTCCCCTGCTTCTCACGTTACATAAGAAAAACGTACTTATGAAAAAAATAATTGCACTGCTCACCTTTTGTCTGTTCCTGCTCGCCGGCTCGACGACGCTGACTTCCTGTTCGAAAAAAACGGGCTGCCCGGCTTTGGAACAATCAACGAAAAGTAAACTTAATAAGGCGGGAATGCCGAAGAGAAAAGCGAAATCGGGGGTTTTTCCGAAGGAGATGACGAATAAGCAGATGAAGAAGAAACGGAAGCCGAAGAAGAAAAGATATTAAAATTGGTTGATAGTTGGTAGTTGATGGTTGATAGATGCTGCTTTGTTCCCTGACTTTATTCTCTTCCCTCCAGGGCATCCGTTAGTCCTTCGCCTATTAAGTTGAATGCCGTTACGGTTATGAAAATTGCCGTGCCGGGGAAGACTGCCAGCCACCATGCGCTGAAATAATCGCGGGCATTTTTCAGAATTTGCCCCCAGGTCATCTCGTCCGCGCCCGCGCCGAGACCTAAAAAAGACAGCGTTGACTCCAACAGCACCGCGCCGGCGATGCCGAAAGCAAGCGTAATTAAAATCGGGGTCAGGGCATTTGGCAGGGCGTGTCGCCAAATGATTTTCAGGTCGCTGAGACCGAGGGCGCGCGCCGACTCGATGTATTCTAAGTTGCGAATACGCAGCAATTCCGCCCGGGTAAAACGCGCAATACTTGTCCACGCAATCAAACCGATAATGAGCATTGTCGTGATAATCGACTGCTTAGTCAAGACCGCCGTTGCCGCCAAAAGTAAAAGCAGGGCGGGAATGGAATTCATAACTTCGATAAAGCGCATAACAAGCAAATCCACGGGTACGGTGACGCTTTTTTTGAAAACATTTATCTTCTCCAACGCCCTCGCAAGTAAGTTGAACAAAGCAAAAACTGCAATTAAAATCAGGAGGCTTAACCCGATTTCCCACAGCGGATTTTCCGTCTCCGCTATTGCAAACGACCGCACCGAAAAAGCATAAAACCAAGCCGGCAGTATCGCCAAAATATTCATCAGCACTCGCGCCCGCGTCGTCTTAAAGCGGTCATCGCCGTACCAACCCGACAGCACTCCGAAAAAAATACCGATAAAGCCCGCGACCGACATCGCCAAGATGCCGACCAATAATGCCGTGCGCGTACCGTATATCATGCCCGCCGTCACGTCGCGTCCGAGGCGGTCGGTGCCGAGGTGGTGCCGAAAACGAAAAGAAGGAACATTTTGCTCGTCAAAAGGACTTTTGTAGCGCGCATTTTTGAAGTCGATACCCGTTGAAGAATAAGGTATCGGCGGATAAATGACGGACTCGTATTCGAGCGATTTCCACTGCGTGCGCAGGAAGTTTCCGTCTTTTTCGACCACGCCGAGACTCATGCCGAGGTCACGGAAAACGGGGAATTGCGTCTCTCCCGCGACTACGGCGTACAGCGGCTTGTCATTAGCTAAAAAATTCGCAAAAACGGCAATAAAAAGCAACACATACAACACCCGCAGCGACCACACGGCGGGGCGATTACGCCGAAAACGTCTGCGCACCAGGTCACGAAACGTAGTGCCGGCGGGCGGCGGTGTTATGTTTGCTGTTTTGAAAATATCGAAATTCTTTTAAAAAGACCGGAAGTACCTCCCCAACCTCTCAACTCCCCAACTTCTCTGCCACATAATACATATCCACTTCGCCTTTGTTTTTCGCCCGAATTTTTCCGCGATAAGTCGTCTCGAATTGGTATTGCACCAGATTTTTTGTCGTCTCCGAAACGTTGACTTTACCGGCTTCGCAGTTGGACTCCATGCGTGCGGCAATGTTGACGGTGTCGCCCCAAATGTCGTAGGCAAATTTGTTGATACCCACTACGCCCGCCACGACCGGGCCGGTGTGCAGCCCGATACGCGCCTCGAAATAGGGCAGCCCGCGTGCGCGACGTTCGGCTTTGACTTCGTCCAAAAATTGTTGCATTTCCAGAGCGGCTTTGACCATATTGGTCGGCAGGGTGCGGCGTTCGGTCAGACCGCTTGCGGCCATGTAGGCATCGCCGATAGTCTTGATTTTTTCGATGTCCGGGTACTGACTGATGATAAAATCGAAGGCTTTAAAGCAGTTGTCCAGCTCATCGACCAGTTGCTCCGGCGTCAACTTTTCGGCAATGGCGGTGAAGTTGATAAAGTCGGTAAAAAGGACGGTGGTGTCGCTGTATTTTTTGGCCTTGGCGGAGCCGTTTTCTTTGAGTTCGGCGGCAATCGGCTCGGGTAAAATATTGAGCAATAATTCGTCGCTGCGCTTGCGTTCGTTTTCTATCAGAGTATTTTTTTCTTTCAGTTCCGTTGCGGATTTTTTCTTGCTGCGGTAGCGGGCGTAAAGGAGAACAGCGGTCAAAATTAAGAGTCCGGCGAGTCCTAATAAACCATAAAAGTACAGTTTATTTCTTTCGTTTTCGATTTCTGCGGCGGCGAGTTTCATTTCGGACTCTTGCTGCAACTGCTCGATTTTCAGGTTTTTGTTTTCCAGTTGTTCTTTTTCCAGCTCCGCTTCCAGTTGACTTTTGGTCAGGCTGCTGATGCGTCCGCGTTGTCTTTCATTTTCTTCTTCAATCAACATTTTTTGCTCTTCGACCATGGATTTTTCGTCCTGTATTTGCACATTTTCTTCCTGCAATTCTTTGGTCTTGCGCGAGAGGGTCGAGTTTTTGCGCGAAAGTTTTTCGCGGTCGCCTTCCAGCAACGCGATTTGCTTTTCGAGTTGTTCTTTTTGCTTTAACAGTTCGCGTTCCTGCCGGGTGATTTTTGCTTTTTGCACGTCATAATTCGAGCGCATTTCGCTCACACTTTGCCCCGTCGTGCTGAAGTATTGAAAGGCATCTTCGGCCACATTGTAAGCCTCGCGGTAGTTGCGGTCTTTGGTGTAGATGTTACTGATTTTCTCTACATTTTTAATGATGTAGTCCACGTTTTTGTCGGCTTTGGCATAATTCAGAGAGCTTTCAAACCACACTTTGGCGTTGCGATTATTACGCTTTTTTTCGTAAATACGTCCGAGCAAAAACGAGACCTGCGTCTGCATTCCCGTGTCGCGTTTGTCTTTGGCGAGGTTAAAAGCATCTTTGGCGTAGTCTTCGGCTTTGTCGCGGTCTTTATTGATGAGCAGCGAAGCGATTTGGTATTTCAAACCCAATTTTTCGGAAGCCGTCGTCGCTTCTTTGAGTTGCGCCTCCATTTCCGTAACCGACTGACCGGTCAATCCGTAAACGCAAAGCAAGAAGAATAAAAGCAGAATATTTTTCATGAAAATCTGTGTTGTGAGTTGCAAATGTACAACGCCCGGCGGCATTTTTTTAAAAGAAATATGATTGTTGTTTTTTAATATACGAAACACGTTCTTTTTGGGTCTTGTTAATCCTTGTTATTTGCTTGTTAATGCGGGGCGGGGAGAGCGGAAAGGGGCTTATATTTACGGAAAAAACCGGGATATAATTACCATCCCGCACCGCTCCCCGGCATTTACATGTCGGGCTGAAGTGCCTCATGCCGTTGGCATTTGTTCGTGATAAAACTTAAATACAGAATTTCAACGGGAAAGTCAAAGACAAAGCGAAAGCCGCCTCTCTCCTCTCCCCGCTCTACTCTCTCCTAAACATTATGAACAACAAAACCATCATTCGTCTTGTCCTTTTCGGTACGCTTGCGATTATGAGCATCATCGCGGCGCAGACCTGGTGGGTGACGAATATTTGGAATTTGAAAGAGACGGAATTTCACGAAAAAGTGAATATCGCGCTTCTGAATGTTGCGGGAGAATTTCAAAAACTCGGTCGCAATTTGCCGGAATACGATTTGATAAATCAGGTCGCGCCCAATTATTACGTCGTCAATGTTAATGACAATATCAACGCCGGAAATTTGGAATTTTTCCTCCGGCGAGAAATGGAAACGGTGGGATTGACGGAAGAATTTCAGTACGGCATCTATAATTGTACCAATCAAAATATGGTCTGGGGCGAGTTGATTACCTACCAAAGCGACACCGATACGACCAATATCAAGCGCGAAGGGCTGCCGGTTTACGACGACGAAAATTTTGAATATTACTTCGGCGTGACCTTCCCCAATCGCGGCAATTGGATTTTGAAAAATATGCGCCCGACGCTGTTTTTGACTTTTATTTTGCTGATTACCTCGCTGTTTTTCATGTATTCCATGTTCGTTATTTTGCGGCAAAAGCGGCTGTCGGAGATGCAAAAGGACTTCATCAACAATATGACGCACGAGTTTAAAACGCCCATCAGCACCATTCGCATTTCGGCGGATACTTTTTTGAATAATGAAAAAATCAAGGACGACCCGCGCCTGATGCAGTACGCCCGCATCATTAAAGAGCAAAATACGCGCTTGGATAATCAGGTGGAAAAAGTGCTGCAAATCGCCCGCATCGAGCAGGATAATTTTAAGTTGAATAAAGAAAAAATTCGGCTGCAACCTTTTTTAGAAAACATGCTGGGCAGCATTCGACTGAACGTAGAAAACCTCGGCGGCACCTTGCACACCGACCTCAAAACGCCCGAAGTCACTATATTCGCCGATAAATTGCACCTGAGCAATATTCTGCACAATTTACTGGACAACGCCGTGAAATACCGCAAAGAAATTCCCGAAATTAAGGTACTGACTTTTCAAACGGGTAAAAAAGTTACGTTGCGCATCGAAGACAAGGGCATCGGTATTGCCAAAGAAGAACAGGATAAGATTTTCAATAAATTTTATCGCGTACCGACCGGCAATGTACACAATGTAAAGGGCTTCGGATTGGGACTTTTTTATGTGAAAAATATCTGTCGGGCGCACGGGTGGAAGATTGATATGGAGAGTGAGAAGGGGGAAGGGACGCGGATTGAGCTGGAGTTGAGAG
>JAHDCG010000031.1:51383-54070 GCA_020629965.1 Saprospiraceae bacterium
AAATCCAATTTTTCCTTCTAAAAAAGAAAACCAGCAGCACCGCAATCGTAAGCATAATCGCCCACAAAATCGGGTAGCTGTAGCGGTATTGCAATTCGGGAATGTACTCGAAATTCATGCCGTAGATGCCCGCCAAAAAGGTGAGCGGAATGAAAATCGTGGAGATAATCGTGAGCACCTGCATCACGCTGTTCATCTTAAAACTGATTTCCGAAAGGTACAAATCGTAAAGACCGTTGAGCACGTCGCGGTAGGTTTCTATCATATCCATCACCTGAATTGTGTGGTCGTAAAGGTCACGGATGAAGACCTGCGAGGTCTCTTGAATGATGGGGCTGTCACTGTCCGAAAAGCGGTTGACGGCCTCGCGCAGGGGGCTGACCGACTTGCGCAAGACGAGCATTTGCAGTTTTAAACCGTGGATTTCGGATTTAATTTTATTATCGGGGTCGTCGAGAATGCGCTCTTCGAGTTTTTCGGTGACGGTTTCGATTTTGTCGATAATGGTGTAATAGTTATCGACCGTTACATCGAGCAGCGCGTAGGCGAGGTAATCGGCGGCGCGTTGTCTGACTTTTCCGCGCCCCGTTGCCAGTCTGTCCGCTACCGCTGCAAAACTGCTGTCGGTATTTTCCTGAAAAGAAATGACCAAATTATCGCGGACGTAAATCGCTATTTGTTCGATTTCCACTTCGCTTTTTTCCTCGTTAAAGCGCAGCATCTTGATGATAAGGAAAAAGCTGTCTTTGTATTCCTCAAATTTCGGGCGTTGGTGTACGTCCAAAACGTCTTCCAAAATCAACGGGTGAATTTTGAATTTCCGTCCGATTTTTTCCAATAAAACCACATCGTGCAAGCCGTGAATATCGTACCATGTTACTTTTCCGAGCAGGGCGTCGGGCAGATTATCGGTCTTCATTTCCGCCGTCTCGATGCTGTCCGCGTCATAGACGGTACGGATGATTTTAACTTCTTCGGATTTTTGCTCGCCCGTAAAAATCAGCGTACCGGGCGGGGCACCGATTTGACTTTTGCGCTTACGGCTGAGTGGATTGCGTATTATGGCTGACGGTATTTTTCGTTTCATCTTGTAAATTTTCGATCGGCGAGCGGTCTGTTTTTACGGGGTTTTTCATAACTATGGTGCGGTGCGGAAAGGGAATTTCTATACCTTCTGCATCAAAACGTTTTTTCACGCTTTCCGTTACGTCACAAAAAATATCAAAGCCGTAGCCGGCATTTTCCGCCCAGGCCCATGCCCGCAAATTGACGGAAGAGTCTCCCAATCCGATAACCCGCACGCTCACTAAAGGTCTGCCTTCCGCCAAATCTTCGGGTGTGCGGCGGTCGAGATAAAAAGGGTGTTTGGCTACTTCTTCGCTGATTATTTTTTTCGCCAAATCGATGTCGCTGTCGTAAGAAATGCCGAACTCCAACCAACGACAAACCAGACTTTCCGCCATGTCGGAATTGACGATGACTTCGTCGCTGATAATGGAATTGGGAATGACAATGCGCCGATTGCGGTAGTCGCGAATGACGGTGTGCCGCAGCGTAATGTCATCGACCATGCCCGCCAGTTCGCCCGCTTTTATTTCGAGTCGGTCGCCGATTTGGAAGGGCTTAAAAATAACGATAAACAAGCCGCTGATGATATTGCTCAGTGCATTCTGCGAAGCAAAACCCAACACCACCGTCGCAATACCCGCCCCCGCCAACATGCTGCCCGCCAGGCTGCGCAGAGAGGGAATCGTAAAAACAGCGAGCGCGAAACCGACCAAATAAATGATGCCCGACAGCAGATGTCCCATAAATTTGTAGCCCGTGGTATTGCGCAGAGCGGGGGTCACGCTTTTCAGACGACGAAAGTAAATTCTGCGAAAAATATAGCCGACGAGAAACGTCAAGAGGACGACGGCAAGCGCGGCAAGAGGTTGATATTTTAAGAGTAATTCTGACAAGGAATGAATTTTATCCATAAAATGAACAAAGAAATTAGATTTAGATGTTTTTTGTGTAAAAGTAAATACCGCTGTCGGTCTTTATTGTTCGCTGAAACAATCCGATATAATAGCCGGGCGGGTCGATTTGTTCAATCGCCGCAGAAAAAAACGATAGTTTCTTCAACAATTAAAGTAATTACAACGTTTTATAAGAGGAAAGGACAAAAACTGTTTAATAAAGTCTTAAATAGTTACGTTCGTTTGGTCGATTGAAAAAAAGTCCGTATTCTTCCCGTTCTTCGGGCAATTCCCGACTTTTTCCATTTTTCATTAAATCGTTTTTTATGAACAAGAAGTATCCGATAGGAGTAGGAAAATACTATTTCAACGTTTACTCGGGTCATCAGACCATTTTAATCAATCGCACCGACAAGTCGGAAGCCGAACGTATTTTCCTGAGCTACCGCAAGGTAGGCAAACGAGCCGAGTGGTTGGGTTGTTGGAACGGAAAGTCCTTTGACGAGACTTCCGTGCCTTCCGCCAAAGACAGTTGAGTTTTTATAAACGACACCGCTACACTAAAAATATTCAGAACGAAAACGGGCTTTTAAACTGTCCGTTTTCGTTTTCCCTATACCTTTTTAATAACCGAAGATTTCATTTTTTCACCCGTTAGAGTTATCGGTTTTAATTAAGCAGATGACAACATTTATTTCGATAATTTAAAAACATCTTTTTCCGCCT
>JAHDCG010000173.1 GCA_020629965.1 Saprospiraceae bacterium
ATTCGCAATACTTTCGACTTTTACCAAAATCAGCGTCAGACACCTAAGCAATTACAAGATAATTTAAAATAATCTGCTTGCCCCAAAGGGTTTGCCTTACGAGGCTTGCCTCCGGAGTCAAAAAACAAATAAAAAACCATGCGCAGACTACCCGTTTACTTCCTCATCGACGTTTCCGAATCTATGGTCGGCGACCCCATTCAACACGTCGAGGAGGGGCTTTCCACCATTATTCAAGCCTTGAAAACCGACCCGCACGCCATTGAAACCGTGTGGGTATCGGTCATCGTTTTTGCGGGGCAGCCGAAGACTTTGGTGCCTTTGCAAGAGATTATCAACTTTTATCCGCCTAAATTTCCCATCGGCGGCGGCACTTCTTTAAGTCGCGGATTGGGGCATTTGATGTTTGAATTGCGCCGCAATATCGTCAAAACCACCTACGAGCAAAAAGGCGACTGGAAGCCGATTGTCTTCCTTTTTACCGACGGCGTACCGACCGACGACTCCAAAGCCGCCATTGCCGAGTGGAAAAAAAACTGGGCGCGTACCGCCAACATGGTCGCGATTTCCTTCGGCGACGAAAACGTCATGCACACCCTCGGCGAGCTGACGGAGCACGTTTTGCATTTCAAAAATACCGACGCCTCTTCTTACAAAGAATTTTTCCGCTGGGTGACAGACTCCATTAAGACGAGCAGTATCAGTGTCGAGAGCAACGGCGAAGGCTTGGAATTGGCGCGCACCAATGACGAAGTGGTAGAAAAAATCGACCTCAGCAAAAAGAAACCGCCCGTGCCGAGTCAGTTCGTGGATGACAACTTCGCCGTCGTACTCGGCAAGTGTCAGGAAACCAAACGCCCTTATCTGATGAAATACCGCAAGACGATGGTGCCGTCCTTCATGGAAGGTATGCAGACCAAAATGTACAAACTCGTCGGGGCATTTAAAGTCGATAACAGCTACTTTGAACTCTCGGGCGACTCGGACGAAAACGAGGAAGACATCAAGAAAAATCGAACGATGAACACCGAAGAGTTGTCCGGCTCGCCGACCTGCCCCTGCTGCGGCAATCAGGTCGCCTTTGCTATGTGTCAGTGCGGGAATGTACACTGCATCAAGGGCGCGGGGCCGAGCGTGTGTCCGTGGTGCGAGGTACAAGGATTTTACGGTCGCGGCAGCGGCGGTTTTGACGTCACACGCACCCAAGGATAGCCGCTATGGAACACGCAGAAAAGATAAAAAAGCATTTAGAGGCGATAATTTTCAAGGCTTGTCCTGAGATGTCGCCCGCCAAATCCGCCTTTCGGGCAGCTCTTTTGGCTGATGCCGAATACGCCGCACTCATCGACATTAACATTCAAAATCAGCAAAAAATTATCAAAGATATGCAGTTGCGTTACCGAGCGGAAAACATCAAAGACAGCCGTCTTGTCTTGCCCAACGGTAAGCAGGGACAGCCTTACACGTTTGTTTTGCCTTTTGAAAAAACGGAAGATTGGGATAAAATCATCGAGGCGGAAATGGTCGGTTTGGAAGAAGTCGGTTTGACTTATGATGAAAAAGAAGAAAAGATAACCGGGGTACCGACCCGCAGCGGAGACACAAAAATCGTGATGAAATTTCGTTTGGAAGAGGAGGGCGATTGGTACGAAAAAGATTTAATTCTCGTCGTCAATCCCGACCCGAAATCGCTGTGGAAAAACCTCGACAGCGACCGGGCAGACCGATTTTGGAAGGAAGACAATCGTGCCGTGAGTGAAAAATTGGGAGAGAAAAACATTGTTGTTGCCTCGAAAAGAGGACGTTCGCACGCCAATGTCGGCAGTTTTCGGGACGATGATTTTGTTTTCAGGCATTTTGACGAAACGGGTTGGAGTGTTATCGCGATAGCGGACGGGGCCGGCTCGGCGCAGTACTCGCGTCGAGGCTCGCAGGTGGCTTGCGGGCGGGTCATCGAGAGTTTTGCGGAGCGATTTACGGAAGAAGTGCGTGCGGAGTTTTCGGAAATAATTGAAGATTGGCGCGGCGAAAAAACGGAAAAAGGCGAGCAAAAACTCAGTCATTTCGTGAGCACGCATTTGGGCAAAATTGCCTTCGACGTACACAAAACGCTAAAAGCAACGGCGGAAAAGGAGGAAATTGCTTTGAAGGATTTAAACACGACTTTGATATTCAGTCTGCTGAAAAAAACGGAGGTCGGCTACGTGATTTTGTCTTTCGGTGTGGGCGACTGTCCGATTATTTTGTTGGACAAGAAGGTCGAAAATGTCAATCTGCTCAACACGCTCGACGTCGGTGAGTACGGCGGCGGCACGCGTTTTATCACGATGCCGAGTATTTTTTCGTCGCCCGATTTTTACAAAATTCGTTTTTCTTTCAAAATCATCAGCGACTTTTCTTACCTGATGTTGATGACGGACGGCATTTACGACCCGAAATTCGAGGTGGAAGCCAACTTGGAAAAAATTGAAAAGTGGCAGACCTTTTTAGAGGATTTGGGGGGCGAAAATGCGGAGAGTGCAGCGGTGAAATTCAATGAAGAAAACGAAAAGATAGCCGAGGAGCTTTCCGACTGGATGGATTTTTGGAGCGTGGGAAATCACGATGACAGGACTTTGGCGGTGGTGTTTTGAGGGATTGATTTTTTGCAAATTTAACAACCATAAAAAAGGACTGTCGAATAAGTCGTACTTTGCAAGAAATTTAAAAAAACAGTAAAACAAAACAGTGAGTCTTTTAGAAATTGCCTTGGAAAAAGTAAACGGAGAGGCGGTAAGTCTTAAATCTATGTCTCCGAATGCCTTAGAGTCGTTCATGTCGGTCATGTCTTCTCTCAAGGCTCTCGCTGTTTATGTTGCTGACGGAAAAGAGTTGAGTTTTTCTATTTCGGAGGGTTCCGCGCTGTGTGTTTTGAATGCTCCGGACGAATTAATGGACAGTATTTACTCGGAAATGGAAACGGCGGTCAGCGGAGAAAGTGACGATAAAGAAATTACGACTTATTTGCGGAGCATTCAAGATCAAGTAACGCGGGAAAATTTCAGTTATCGGTTTTTATACAAAAAGCCAAATGCACCCGTGATAAATCTGCACACTACCCTGCGGGAAAGCAGAAAAATAACGGTCAAAAGAAGAAGAAAGCAGTACACTTACAAACTCAAAATTATCAGCGGATTTTTGAACCAAATCGGCGGAAATATTCCTAATTACCATTTTGATTACGGCGGCGGAAAAAAAATTACAATCGGTTGTTCCGTCAAACAAGCTAAAAAAGTCAAACAATTTTTGTATCAAGATGTGTACACATTGGTGATGTGTAAAGAATGGTATGACGAGGAAAAAAAGGATGAATACACGCACAAAAGTATTTTAGAAGAAGACCTTGTCAACGATTTCAGAAGATTTATAATCTCTTACAACAAAGAGGAAGACCTGCTCAAAAAGCTGTCACTCATCTATGAGTTTACGGATAGAATGTTTACGGAGGGAAAAGGGCGACAGGCTTTGCATAATTTGCTGCTTGCTTTTAATGACAAACATTTGCATTTGAGCGAATTAAAGACCGTTTTGCTGATTGCAAAATCTTTCACCGAGTCGGCAGAAATTCAAGAAAGCAGAAATGCCCTCAAAATCACTTACAACGATAAACGCGAAAAGCTAAAAACCGGAAATTGATGTTTGAAATAGTTTACTCAAGAACAGAATCGGACATCGACACGGATTTTGTAGCAATCGGTTATCTTCCGTTGGCAAAC
Source organism: Saprospiraceae bacterium (assembly GCA_020629965.1). GTDB lineage: Bacteria > Bacteroidota > Bacteroidia > Chitinophagales > Saprospiraceae > JAHDCG01. The sequence goes on from JAHDCG010000173.1 coordinate 3,756, forward strand.
CGGATAACGCATTCTGCTTTCGTCATTCAGTATGAGGGCATCTTGTACGAATTTCACTACGAAGGCAGCGCAATCGACTTTTCTGAAATTTGGAACAACTATTTTCACAAAATTACGGCTTCCGTTCACCCCGAAGAAGTTCCCGCCTTCATGGCGATGTGCGAGCAAATTAAGAAGAAAGCAAATCCGAAATACGGTTATTTTTATTCGGGTGAAAACTATGACAGGAGCGGCAATCACTTCGGAATGAGAGACTTAGGAGAAAGAATGACCTGTGTCGGTTTTTGTCTGAACGTTTTGAAAGGATTCTTTGACGAAGATTACATAGAATACGCGGATTGGAAAGAAGACACGCACAAACAAACGGGTTATTTAGAAAAGTACTGTATCCGACATAATATCGACATCAGCAAAGTAAAAGCCTCTCATCGCAGAATTACGCCGCTCGAATTTTTAACCTCAGGTTTTTTCATTGATTTTCCGATTCGTAAAATCCAAATTGACGGCAAAATCGACGAAGTTGCGGAAATTATTCAAAGAAAAATAAAATCGAGATTAAATTAAAAAGTTCTTGTCAGCAAATTTAAATTCTCCAAGTATCCGAAATATTCCTTGCAATGAGCATCATCACCGTAAAATCAATCAACGACCCCACCAAAACGTATCAGTACCTCGATACCAAAGAACCGATGCGCGGCGGCATGAAAGACGTGTATTTCAGCCCCGACAAGAAGTACGTGGTGGCTTTGTTTCGGGATAAACTGGACTTTAACCAAAAAGACCGGCTGAAAAAAATTACCGGGCATTACCTGCCGCAGATACAGAAAAAACCCGCCGGCGATTATTACCTCAACGAAATATTTCGGTGGCCGACCGATGTGGTGGAACACAACGGACTGACAGGCATTATCGTCCCGATTTACAACCAAAAATTCTTTTTCAAAAAGGGCTACGCGATTAACGACCTGATACAGGGCAAGGAGAAAAACGGGAAGTGGTTTGCGGGGGCAAAATTTAGGAATGCAAAGTTCCCGCTGCGCTTGGACAACTCCGAACTCGGCACTTGGTTGAGTTATTTTCAAGTCGGTGTCAACCTCGCGCGGGGTGTAAAAAAAATGCACTCGATGGGTTTGGCGCACTCCGATTTGTCTTACAATAATGTGCTCATCGACCCCATTGAAAAGTCGGCCTGTATGATTGATTTGGACGGATTGGTCGTACCCGGACTGTACCCGGCGGAGGTCATCGGCACGGCGGAATTTATTGCCCCGGAGGTACTCTCCACCAAACATTTAGACAAAAACGACCCGAACCGCAAACTGCCGAGTCGTGTGACGGATTTACACGCTTTGGCAATTTTGATATATATGCTGCTGCTGCACCGACACCCGCTGAAGGGCAGCAAAGTACACGATTTGGACACCGAAAAAGACGATTTGTTGTCGATGGGCGAAAAAGCGATGTTTATCGAGCACCCGACCGACCCGACCAATCGCCTGAAACTGAAAGCCGTGTCAAAGTGGGATATTCCTTGGGCAGACACCGCAAAACTGCCCTACACCCTGACCGGGCCGTACCTCAGCAAACTGTTCGAGCGGGCATTTATCGAAGGGCTGCACAAACCGATACAACGCCCGATTGCCGACGAGTGGGAACAGGCACTGCTGAAAACAACCGACCTGATGCAGCCTTGCCACAATGCGCAATGCGAGCAAAAATGGTATGTTTTTGACAATAAAGCTAATCCGCGCTGCCCGTTCTGCGGCACGGCACACAAGGGAACTTTGCCGGTGTTGGACTTCTACTTTCAAATGCAACCCGGCAAATGGAAACCCGAAAATCACCGACTGATGGTGTACAATAATCAGTACATGTTTAAATGGCACGCCAACCGTAATATCATTCGCAACGAACGCATCGCGGGGCGCGACAAAATACCGGTCGGTTATTTTACTTTTTACAAAGACAAATGGGTCTTTGTCAACCAAAAATTAGACTCACTCAAAGACCTGACGGAAGATAAAGAAATTCCGGTCGGTTCTATGGTCGAAATCACCGACGGTAAAAAACTGCTGCTCTCCGCCGAAAAAGGCGGGCGCGTGGTCGTCATTACCATGGCGAATAAAGGCGGATAATACCGCTGTATTAACTAACCTACAAACAAGACAACAACCAACATGATTATTTCCATTCTGCTCATTCTTCTCTGCTGCGTCATCATTTGGCGCGCGAGTGACGGCTTCGAAGCCGCCTCCGAGTACCTCGGTCGCAACCTCAACGACGGGGTGCGCGGCGCGACCATCAACGCCATCGGCAGTTCCATGCCCGAGTTATTTACCACGCTGTGGTTTCTTTTCGCGCTGCACGATAAAGACGGCTTTGCAAGCGGTATCGGTACCACGGCGGGTAGTGCGATTTTTAACGGGATGATAATTCCCGCTGTCGTTATTTTGGCGGTCATCGGCTACGGTTTGGCAAAACGCATCAGTGTCTCCAAAAAAGTTATTTTGCGGGACGGGCTGTCGTTGATTGCGGCGGAATTCATCCTTATTTTTCTCATCAGCGGCAGTACCATCGAATGGTGGCACGGCTTGATTTTAATGGCGGTGTACGGTATTTACGTCACGGTCATGCTGAGAACAATGAGCGGAAACGAAGAAGGTGAGGATGACGATGAGGACGACGACGAGGAGGAAGATTACGGCGGCTCGACCCTCCAAAATCTGCTGACTTTAAACTTAGAACCCGTCTTTTTCAAAAACGGCATCACCGGCGGCAGCGCGTGGGCTTTGCTTTTGGTGTCGATGGTTATCATCGGTGCATCTTGTGCTCTGCTCGTTTACTCTTGCGAAGATTTGGCACTCGGAATGGGCATCAATACTTACTTTGTGGCGGTGGTCATTGCCTCGGCGGCGACCAGTGTGCCGGACACCATTTTGTCTTACCGTGACGCGATGGCGGGCGAATACGACGACGCGGTTGCCAATGCTTTAGGCAGCAACATTTTCGATATTTGTTTTGCTTTGGGCTTCCCGGTTTTCGTTTACACCTTGATTTACGGCCCGATAGAAATGTCGCCCGCCACCATCGTAAACATCACGGAACTGCGCGGTTTACTTTTGGTTTTGACGGTTTTTGCATTTTTCATTTATTTTATCGGTCAGGGCATGGGGCGTCTGAAGGCTTATTTACTGCTGACAATTTACATCGGCTTTACGGTTTTCATCATGGGCAAGGCTTACGGGGCGCAGTGGGCGATTGAGATTGGTGCGGGAATTCGGGATGCGCTTGGGTTTATACTTTGAGGGGAGAGGGGAGAAAGGGGAGAGGAGAGAGCCGGTGCGATTTGACAAAACAGACAATTTCTTTTCAGAAAAAGGGTGACTCGAAAATGCGGTACAATGTGACACCCCTCTTCAATTTTTACGAACAAATCGACTCCGAACGGGATTTTAACTCAAAACAATGAGTATATTTCCCGTTCGGAGTTTTTTATTTCTCCAAAAGCAAAAACGACCTCGTGCTGCCGAACAATTAACCGAGGCAGACCTTTGTACTCTTGTAAAAGTTCCTACTTTTGCGACAACGAAAAAACGCATTCATTCGGATGTTGTACCAATAAAAACAGGTGGTATTTTAGTTCAGTTCGATATTTACTCAAAAGGTGACTTCGAGTCACCCTGTGAGAAATATCAAATCCAATTTGCTGCCTGAAAAAGAAACCTCTATGGCTGACATAAAAGAATTAGAACGCATCGCCTCCCAAGTGCGCCGTGACATTGTGCGGCAGGTACATGCCTGTCAATCCGGGCATCCCGGCGGCTCTTTGGATGCTGCCGACGTGCTGGTCGCTCTCTACTTCGATGTGATGAAACACGACAAAGCTTTCAATATGGAAGCGGAAGGCGAAGACGTATTCTTCCTTTCCAACGGACACATTTCTCCCGTTTTTTACAGCGTCTTGGCGCGGGCGGGTTACTTTCCCGTCGAAGAGTTAAAGACTTTTCGTGAAATCGACAGCCGCCTGCAAGGTCACCCGACCACGCACGAAGGACTGCCCGGCGTGCGTATCGCTTCCGGCTCGCTGGGGCAGGGGTTGAGCGTAGCCAACGGCATGGCACTCGCCAAACAACTGAACCGCGACGACCGTTGGGTCTTTGTCATGACCGGCGACGGCGAGTTGCAGGAAGGACAAAACTGGGAAGCCATCATGTCCGCCGCCCACTACGGGTTGGATAATTTAATTGCTATCGTGGATCACAACGGCGTACAAATCGACGGCACCAACAAAGAAGTTATGTCCCTCGGCGACCTCGCCGGCAAGTGGGAAACCTTTGGTTGGACGGTATTAAAAATGCGCGGCAACGACATGAAAAGCGTCGTGGACGGACTGAACGCCGCCAAAGCCGAAAAAGGCAAAGGCAAACCCGTCGTCATTCTCACCGAAACCGAAATGGGCTACCCCGTTGACTTTATGATGGGCGGTCACAAATGGCACGGCGTCGCTCCCAACGACGAGCAACTCGAATCCGCACTTTCTCAACTGGAAGAGACTCTGGGAGATTATTAAACAAAAGTATGAACGCTGAGGCGCGGAGACGCAGAGATTTTATCGGGAGAGTGAGCTAAACAGGGTTTAGCAAAGAGCTGAAGATTTAATTCATTCCGAATGCTAAGCGAATTGCGCCCGTCAACCTTCAACCGTCAACCGTCAACCAACAAAAGTTTTATGAAATTACAAGATATAAAATCTACCGGCAAAAAATCCACCCGCGACGGCTTCGGCGCAGGCTTGGCAGAGGTCGGCAGAAAAAACGATAAAGTCGTCGCTTTGTGCGCGGATTTGGTCGGCTCCCTTAAGATGCAGGAGTTTATCAAAGACAGCCCCGAGCGATTTTTCCAAGTCGGCATCGCCGAGGCCAACATGATGGGCATGGCGGCCGGACTCGCTACGGCGGGCAAGATACCCTACACCGGTACTTTCGCCAATTTTTCCACGGGTCGCGTCTATGATCAAATCCGTCAGTCCATCGCCTATTCCGACAAAAACGTAAAGATTTGCGCCTCACACGCCGGTCTGACTTTGGGGGAAGACGGTGCGACTCACCAAATTCTCGAAGACATCGGCATGATGAAAATGCTGCCCGGCATGACGGTTATCAATCCCTGCGATTATAACCAAACCAAAGCCGCAACCATCGCTGTCGCCGACCACCACGGCCCGGTTTACCTGCGTTTCGGGCGTCCGGGGTGGCCCGTTTTTATGCCCGAGGGCGATTTTGAAATCGGCAAAGCAATCATGTTGAACGAAGGTACCGACGTTACCGTTATCGCCACCGGTCACTTGGTTTGGAAAGCCGTCGAAGCCGCCAAACAACTCGAAGCCGAAGGCATCAGCGTGGAGTTAATCAACATCCACACCATCAAGCCTTTGGACGAAGCAGCGGTACTCAAATCCGTTAAGAAAACCGGCGCGGTCGTGACCTGTGAAGAGCACAACATCTACGGCGGTCTCGGCGAAAGCGTCGCGGGTCTGTTAGCGCGTCAACACCCGACCCCGCAAGAGTTTGTCGGCACGATGGACACTTTTGGGGAAAGCGGAACGGCAGCGCAACTGCTCGAAAAATACGGCTTAGATACTAAAGATGTCGCGGAGAAAGTGAAAGCGGTATTGAAAAGAAAAGGATAAATTTTATCTGATTTGATAGCTAAAATTAAGGCTGTGAGGTGTTTGCTTTGCAGCCTTGACTTTTTAGTTCAACAACGAACTTAAACTTGTCTGACGCTGATTTTTTGACGTATGTTAAAATAATTATCGTCGGACACGTTGGCTGAAATTGCGAAAAGTAACTATCGTCGGATTTATCTCGCAAGATTCGTTGGCTGAAATCACAAAAAAATCCGCCTTCATCAGATGAGCATTATTTCGATTTGCATCGAAAAATCCGCATCCGATGAAGGCTGTCAGCCGGTCGATTAAAATCGACGCTACGGTGCGGGTCACCACTCAAACGACTCGAACCGCTCAAACAAAACAAACCTTTTCCACCATGAAATTCGCTACCAAAGCCATTCACGCAGGCATCGAACCCGACCCCGGCACCGGGGCGGTTATGACACCGATTTTTCAGACTTCGACCTACGCGCAGGAGTCGCCCGGTGTGCATCAAGGCTACGAGTACGCCCGCTCGAAAAATCCGACGCGTTCTGCATTGGAAGCCAATTTGGCGGCTCTCGAAAACGGTACGGCAGCTTTCTGTTTCGGCAGCGGACTGGCGGCGATGGATGCGATTTTTCGTTTGCTCGCACCCGGCGACGAGGTCGTTTCGACCGATGATTTATACGGCGGTTCGTATCGACAAATGATGCAGGTACACACGCGCTGCGACGTAGTGACGAAATTTGTCGGTTTATCAAAAGCGAAGAATTTAGAAAAGGCAATTACCAAGAAAACCAAGCTGATTTGGTTGGAAACGCCGACCAATCCGATGCTCAATATCATCGACATTAAAGCGATTTGTAAAATTGCGAAAAAGCATAAAATCAAAGTCGCGGTCGATAATACCTTCGCCTCGCCCTATCTGCAAACGCCGCTCGATTTGGGTGCGGATATCGTGCTGCATTCGGCGACCAAATACCTCGGCGGACACTCGGATGTCGTGCACGGTTGTGTGGTTGTCAAAGACGAAAAAATCGCAGACAGGTTGAAATTTATGCAAAATGCCGTCGGCGCAATCCCCGGTCCGCAGGATTGCTTTTTGGTGCTGCGCGGCATTAAAACGCTGCATTTGCGCGTCGAAAGAGCCTGTCAAAATGCGGAGAAAATCGCGAAATATTTGCAAAATCATCCGAAGGTAAACAAGGTATATTATCCCGGTTTTAAAAGCCATCCGAACCACAAAATCGCCAAAAAGCAAATGCGGCATTTCGGCGGCATGGTTTCTTTTGATTTGAAAAAAGACACTACCGCAGCCGCACACAAACTGTTGAGCAGCACAAAATTATTCACCCTCGCCGAAAGTCTCGGCGGCGTGGAAAGCCTTATCGGTCATCCCGCGACGATGACGCACGGCAGCATTCCGCGTGAGGCCAGATTAAAAATCGGACTGACGGACAGCCTGGTGCGCTTGAGTGTAGGCATTGAAGACGTCGATGATTTGTTGAACGATTTGGAAGCGGCTTTGACAGAAATTTAATCGGTCGGTTTACTCGGCACTTCGTATTGACGGTGAACGGTTGTTTGGTGAACGGTGGACGGTGGGCTGCGGTTTCTTTTCGTTACATATCGTTGAAATTTACTTTTGTCTCCGCTTGTCGTTATATTTCGTAATGACGGTGAACGGTTGTTTGGTGAACGGTGGACGGTGGGCTGCGGTTTCTTTTCGTTACATATCGTTGAAATTTATTTTTGTGTCCGCTTCTCGTTATGTTTGTGGTTTATGAGGAAAAATATATCAAAAATAAATTCAGAAAACAGCAGCTACTTCTCTCAACTATAATAATTTACCGTCAACCGTCAACCGTCAACCGTCAACCGTCAACCGTCAACCGTCAACC
>JAHDCG010000279.1 GCA_020629965.1 Saprospiraceae bacterium
AATTGTAATTACTTAGGTACAAAAAAAGTTAGAAAATAAAGTTGCAAAATCAGTTTAAAGCCATCACATTTGCAGATGATATAAACCAAGATTATGGCAGAACAAATCGACATATCAAGTCTTCGTTTACTCGTACAGCAACTGCTGTCGAGGGTTGCCGAATTGGAGCAAGAGAACGGTTCATTGAAAACCGTAATCCTTCAACTTCAGCAGGAAAATGAGATTTTGCGCGGTCGATTGAGCAAGAACAGCCAAAACAGCCATAAGCCTCCGAGTTCGGACGGTTTAAAAAAGAAACCCGCCCTGCCGCGTTCTAAGAAAGGGGCGAGCGGCGGTCAACCCAATCATGAAGGACATACGCTCAAAGCGGTCGCAAAACCCGATGCGATTGTCCTGCATCACGCCCCGAGTTGTCCCTGTTGTCAAAAAGTTTTTAGTTCCGAAGATGTCATCGAGATAAATCAGAAACGTCAAGTTTTCGATTTGCCCGAGCCTCGCTTGGAGGTGACCGAACATCAAACGGGTCTGATATTTTGCTGCGGTCAAATGCACCGAGGAACTTTTCCCGCCGAAGCCGCTGCGCCCGTTCAGTACGGACACCGTCTCAAAGCATTGGTGACTCTGTTAAACACCGAGTATCGGATGTCTTTAGAGCAAATCAGCCGACTGCTCGGTGATTTGTACGAACAGCCGGTGAACGAAAGCACGATTATCAATGCTACTCAAAAGTGTCATGATGCTTTGGAGCCGGTCGAAAACGCCATCAAAGAAGCCGTTTTGCAAAGCCCCGTCGCATATTTTGACGAAACAGGTATGCGCGTAGCCGCTAAATTGCATTGGTTTCATACCGCTTGTACTTCTTTGGTTTGCTACTTGTTTGTACATCAAAAAAGAGGCAAAGAAGCATTGAATGATGCAGTTTCAATTCTCAAAGATTTTACCGGTCGAGCTGTACACGATTGTTGGAAGTCATACTTCGACTTCGTCAATTGTTCTCATTCCTTATGCAATGCCCACATTATCCGAGAATTAGTCGCTTTAACCGAAAAAGGAACAAAATGGTCGGAACAGATGCGATTATTTCTCTTAGAACTCTACGAAGTAAGCGAAAAAGGCACTTTTGCCTTAACTGACCGAGAGTTTTGGGAGATTAAATATCAAAAAATTTGTCAGTTAGCCGATGCCGAAGAACCGCCTCCCGTGCAAGGTGCTAAGGGCAGACCAAAAAACTCAAAAGGTCGTAATCTTTTAAACCGTTTGGTGCAACACCAATCGGCTGTCCTCGATTTTGCTTTTGTCGAATACATTCCGTTCACTAACAACCAAGCCGAACGGGATATTCGCCACGTCAAGGTCAAACAGAAAATTGCCATGTCCTTCAGAACTTTTCATGGTGCGCAAATTTATGCACGTATCCAAAGTTTTGTCATCACTACTCGAAAGCAAAAGCAAAATACTTTCAAGGAACTGTGCCGTATCCTAAAGGGAGAGGCCTATCATTTTGAATGTACCTAAGCTATTACACGAGAAAAATTGAGATTTTTCTTCGCGCGAGACGCGATTTCCCGCATCTGTACCAAAATAAAAAAAGCCGCCTCGCATGCACGAAGCGGCTTTTTTTTCAAAAATTAAAAACACCGAGCAGCGTTTTTAACTTTCATCGGGTCTAAGATAAAGTCGGTTGTAAAAGAAAGTTTTGCAACCTCGTTTGTCTAATATTCGACTACGTCGTTTTCGTAATCAAACGGCAACACGCGGCTGTCTTTCACGGTAGAAAGCGTCA
>JAHDCG010000032.1:0-2495 GCA_020629965.1 Saprospiraceae bacterium
TCAATGAACCTCGGCATTTCCCCTTCGTACATCGTAAATCGTACATCGTAAATCGTACATCGTAATTCGTAAATCATTTCAGTTCATTCACGAAGTATTCATACAACGGCAAATCATACCGAATCGCATCCGACCAACGCGGTTTATAGCCTTGGCGCAGCAGGTAGTAGTCGGTGATGATTTCTGCTTGTTGTTCTAAGTTGAAAGCGGCGAGACCGGTGTCGGCGTCTTTGGCGGATTGCAGGGCAGAGAGGCCGCCGTAGTTGTAGCCGAGTGCCGAATGTTGGGCGCGCAGAGCCTGCGGAATGTAGCGCGCACCGAGGCGTTGGTATTGCCACACGTGCATCATTTCGTGGACGAGGATGTGGTTAGGCATGTCGCCCCAACTGTTGACGGTATAAAAGGAGACATAGCAAAAACGGTATTGACGCGGGCCGGCAAAACTCAAATTGTCGATGCGAACGCGGTCGTAATTGATGCTGTCGCCGTAGATGTCGAAGAGTAATTTACGTTCCCAACCGGAGAGCGGGCGGGTGTTGAATTTGATGAAGTCGGTGAGGGTTTCGTAGATTTCGGCAATGCCGAAGAAGGAGAGCAACAGGACGAAAAATTCCGCCCACCAAAAGGCGATTTTTCTCGGGTCGGTTTTCTCTAAGTCTATCCCCTTATCGGCGAGCGAAAAGGCGGACAGGCCGTTGCTGATGTGCGTAAAAATACGGCGCGCACGCAGGGGCAGCCAACGCATAATGTCGCGCAGGCGGTGAAACGTGCCCGCGAATTTGCCGTAGAGCAAGCGGAAAAAATGAAAATAGGTGATTTCCAACCAAAAAGATTTACCGAGTATTACCATATCGAAACAGAGTGAGGGGTGAAAAAGTTGGTGTCGTGCGCGAAGGAGACTCTGCGGACTGCCTTAGGCGGCAGTCGCTCGGTGTAGTTTTCTCGGTATAAAGTTGCTACGGGAAATTTTGCTTTTGGTTACGTTTGTTGTAATAAAAAATGAATTTTTTTAGCTGAAAACGTTTGTCCGAATTTTGATACGGATAAAGCGGCAAATTCTTAAAAACTTTGCTTATTAATTCGACTATCAGATAATACGCACTCAACAATTCAACGATTCAACAACTCAACAAAAAAATCAATTCTTTCTTTTCACAAATTACAATCTTCGTCCGGTTCAATCTATCTTTGCGCCGAAATTGCGAAAAGCAACAAAACTCAAACAATCCGGGGAAATTTATCCCTTTCCAATCATACCATTATGGCTTTAAAATGCGGCATCGTAGGCTTGCCTAACGTCGGAAAATCGACCACTTTTAACGCGCTGACCTCGGCGAAGGCACTGGCGGCAAACTATCCGTTTGCCACCAAGGAACCCAATCTCGGTATCATCACCGTGCCCGACCCGCGCCTCGACAAGCTCGCCGAAATCGTGGTGCCGCAGAAGGTACAGCCGACGACCATCGAGATTTTGGACATTGCCGGTCTTATCAAAGGAGCGAGCAAGGGCGAAGGTCTCGGTAATCAATTTCTCGCCAACATCCGTGAGGTCGATGCGATTGTACACGTGGTGCGCTGTTTCAAAAATGATAACGTCGTACACGTGGACGGCGACGTTGACCCCGTGCGCGACAAAGAAGTTATCGACACCGAGTTGATGTTGAAAGACTTTGAAACGGTCGAAAAGCGATTGGAAAAACTGAAAAAAAACGCCAAAAGCGGTAAGAAAGAGGAGCAACGCGCGGTCGAAATCGGGCAGAAAATCTTGGCGCACTTGGAGCAAATGAAACCTGCGCGCAGCATCGAAGTCGAAAGCGACGAAGAGCAAGCCCTGCTCGACGATATGTTTTTGCTCACCGCAAAGCCCGTTCTCTACGTCTGCAACGTCGATGAAGACAGCGTACACGACGGCAACGAGTACACTAAGGCCTTCAAAGAAACGGTGAAGGACGAAAACGCCGAGGTCATCTTCCTTTCCGCACAAATCGAAGCCGAAATCGCGGAGCTGGACAGCAAGGAGGAGCGCGATATGTTTCTGGAAGAAATGGGTCTGACGGAACCGGGTGTGAATAAGTTAATTCGTCACGCTTACGCTTTGCTCAATTTGATTACTTACTTCACCGCCGGCGAAAAAGAAGTGCGCGCGTGGACTATCGAAAAAGGCTGGAAAGCACCGGCGGCGGCGGGCGTGATTCATACCGACTTTGAAAAAGGATTTATCCGCGCCGAAGTCATCAAGTACGAAGATTTCACAGAACTCGGCTCGGAAGCTGCCGTTAAAACCGCCGGTAAAATGGGCGTGGAAGGCAAGGAGTATGTGGTAGCGGACGGGGATATTATGCACTTTAGGTTTAACGTTTGACGATGTACGATGTCAGATGTACGATGTACGAGGGAGTTTTCGCATTATTGAACTGCTTAAACTGAGAGTGGAATTTTTGCTTTGTTTGTCTAATTTATCAAGTTACGAAATCCTGCGCTTATCGTACATCGTA
>JAHDCG010000032.1:2595-16254 GCA_020629965.1 Saprospiraceae bacterium
ATTGCTTTCGACATTCCTTATCCCGCGAATTACGGCGGGGCGATTGATGTTTTTTATAAGATAAAAGCACTACACGCTCGCGGTGCGAAAATAATTTTGCATTGCTTTCAGTACGGGGAAAGAACGCCGCAACGGGAGTTGGAGCGGTATGTCGAAGAGATTTTTTACTACGAACGCAAGACCGGTTTTGCCGCCGCAATTACGTCGTTTCCCTATATTGTCAGCAGCAGAATGGTCAATGAATTGGCGCAAAATCTGCTCGAATATGACTTTCCGATACTGGCGGAAGGATTGCATTGTACCGGTTTTTTTTCGCATCCGCAGTTAGCCGATCGTGCTAAATTTGTCAGAATGCACAACGTCGAATGGCAGTATTACGCGAGCTTGAAGGCGCTGGAAAGCGGACTTGCCAAAAGCGTCTATTACGGTACGGAAAGTAAGCGACTGCGTAAATTTGAGGGCTTATGTCTGCAAACGACTTCCGGTGTTTTTACGATTTCCGAAGCAGAACAAGCCTATTTTTCGGAAAATTATCCGACTGTGCCGAGCGATTGTATTCCCGCTTTTCATCCTTATGATGAAGTGCAGCCGCTCAATCCCGGTTTCGGCGATTTCGCCCTTTTTCACGGCAATTTAGCCGTTTCCGATAATGAACTTTCCGCCCTTTTTCTCATCGAAGAAGTCTTTTCCGAAACTGACTTTCCGCTCATCATCGCCGGTCGCAAGCCGAGTGATAAACTGCGCCGCGCAGTATCCGAACGACCGAATGTCACCCTCAAAAGCGACCTTTCCGATGCCGAAATGACCGCTCTCAAACGCAATGCGCAAATTCACGTCCTCTACACGCTGCAAGAAGCCGGCATGAAATTGAAATTTATCGAAACCTTATTCACCGGACGGCATTGTATAGCTAATGCAATGATGACCGCCGGCTACGCTGACGCAGCGGTCGTACATACCGCAAATGACGCCGGTGCCTTTTTGGAAAAAATTGAAAAATTGCGTGGTTTGCTCTTTTCCGAAGCAGAATACAAGCAGCGAAAAGGCTTTCTCGACCAAAATTTTGACAATAAACGCAACGCACAAAAAATAATCGACCGAATAACGAAATAAACAACTTTCAAATAAAACTGAAAGTATTGAAAGTGTGTTGTATAGTTGACGGTTGACGGTTGACGGTTGACGGTTTGACAATCCCAAAGATTGGAAAAATTAGCGAAGAACAAAATTCAGGAATAACTCGGAACTTAGAATCGGAGAAAGTTCCCCCGCTCCGGGGGTTAGGGGGCTGAAGAAGAACAGCAGCCCGGCAACAAAATAAAATACCATGTCCAATACAACATTAAATTTCCTTTTAGCAGAACAAACGCTGACTCCCAAACTCCGCGCCGTGGCCGAGAAAGTGCAGCGCGGCGACCGCATTACCGAGGCGGAAGGTATTCACCTGTTCGAGCAGGGAGATTTGAGTTATTTGGGCATCTTGGCAAATCACATTCGCGAGAAAAAGCACGGAGACCACACCTATTTTAACCGTAATTTTCACGTCGAGCCGACCAATGTTTGTCTGTACACCTGTAAATTTTGCTCCTATTCTCGTCTGATTAAACAGAAAGAAGAAGGTTGGGAATACACGACGGAAGAAATCATGGACATCATCAAAAAGTACGACGATCAGCCCGTGACCGAGGTGCACATTGTCGGCGGGGTGCTGCCGCAGTACGACGTGCCTTTTTACGCCGATTTGTTTACCCGGATTAAAAAGCATCGTCCCGATTTACACGTCAAAGCTCTGACGCCGGTGGAGTATCACTACATTTTCAAAAAGGCTAAAATCAGTTACGAAGAGGGCATGAAACTGATGAAAGAAGCGGGTCTCGACTCGATGCCCGGCGGTGGTGCGGAGATTTTTCATCCCGAAATCAGAGACCAAATCGCCGGCGGAAAATGCAGCGGCGAGCAGTGGCTGCGCATTCACGAAATCTGGCACGAACTCGGGATGCGCTCTAACGCGACCATGCTGTACGGACACATCGAAGAGTACCGCCACCGCATCGACCATTTGGAAAAATTGCGCGCATTACAGGACAAAACGGGCGGCTTTCAGACCTTCATTCCCCTCAAATTTCGCAACAGCAACAACCAAATGAGCGACGTGCCCGAAAGCACCACTGTCGAAGACCTGCGCATGTACGCCATCGCTCGCATTTACCTCGACAACTTCGACCACATCAAAGCCTACTGGCCGATGATCGGGCGCACGACGGCACAAATGTCCCTCGCTTTCGGCGTGGATGACATCGACGGTACAATTGACGATACCACAAAAATTTACAGCATGGCGGGTTCCGAAGAGCAAAATCCCGCTTTGAGTACCGAGGAATTGGTCAAACTCATCCGCCGCGTCGGTCGCCGCCCCATCGAGCGCGACACGCTTTATAATGTAGTGACGGATTACACCGACCACAAATTTGAGGATGACGATAAGTTTCAGGGCTACGTCTCTTTGCCGGTTGTGAATTAGTTGCCGGTTGGAAATCAGTTGTCGGTTGTCGGTTGCCCGTTGACCGGCGCGTCTCTCATTCGGCTCTAACAAAAGTCTCCGAGTCACGCGAGCAGTCTAACGTCTAAAATCTAAAATCTAAAATCTCAAAATGCTGATTTACTTCATCCGCCACGGCGAAACCGATTTCAATAAAAAGCGCATCATTCAAGGCAGCGGAGTAGATTCCTCTTTGAATGCAACGGGTCGCGCACAGGCACGGGCATTTTACGAAAAGTACAAAGACGTGCCTTTCGATAAGGTTATTACTTCCGACCTCAAACGTACTTCCGAAACCGTCAAACCCTTTACCGATGCGGGTCTGGAGCAGGAAAAAGATGCGGATATCAACGAGATGAACTGGGGCGTGCATGAAGGTCAGCCCGGCTCGGAAGCGATGAAAGTCTTGTACCAAAACATGATAGCCGCCTGGGGCGCAGACGATTTCGACCACCGCCTCGAAGCCGGCGAAAGTGCCCGCGAACTCGCCGACCGCATCCAACGCTTTTTGGACAGTCTGAAATCCCGCACCGAAAATACCCTGCTCGTTTGCTCACACGGTCGGGCGATGCGTTGCATTGTCGCGCTGATGAAAGAGCAGCATTTGCGAGAAATGGAGAACGTTTCTCACGCAAACACGGGCTTGTATTTAGCGGAATTGAATAACGGGAAATTTACGGTCATTAAAGAAAATGACACCGAGCATTTACAGAGTCTAACGTCTAATATCTAACGTCTAAAATCTCAAAAGAAACTGAAAAAGCTAAAAGCCACCGCAGTAAGTTACCTCAACACCAAGCCGTTTATGTTCGGCTTGATGCACGAGGGGATGCCCGAAAGGTTGGAAATGTCGCTCGACATTCCGTCCGTTTGTGCGGAAAAACTGCTGCGCGGCGAGGTAGATTTTGCCTTGGTGCCCGTGGCGGTTTTACCCGAACTGGACAACCCGCACATCATTTCCGACTACTGTATCGGCACGGTCGGCGCGGTCAAGACGGTAGGCATTTACTCCGACGTGCCGCTTGAGAAAATTGAAAAATTGTATCTCGATTTTCATTCGCGCACCTCGGTACGTTTGGCGCAGGTTTTATTGAAAGAATATTGGAAAACGCAGCCCGAATTGCTGCCCGCCGCCGCAGGTTTTATTGACAAAATCAGCGGTACGACCGCCGCCGTCGTCATCGGTGACCGCACGATTGGTTTGGAAGAAAAGCACGAGTATTTCTACGATTTAGGCGAATATTGGCAAAAACACACGGGTTTGCCCTTCGTTTTTGCCGCTTGGGTGAGCAACAGAAAACTGCCCGATGATTTTATCGCGCAACTTAATGAAGCCTTTGATTACGGCATCAACCGCATTCCGGAGTTGATGTATATTTTGCCTTCGCCGAATGAGAAATTTGACTTGGAAGAGTATTTTACGAAGTTCATCAGTTACGAGTTGGACGCGGAGAAGCGGGAAGGATTGCAGTTGTTTTTGAGCAAAATCGGTCTGAAAAAGGAGTTGAAATTTCAAGGCGGTGTGTCGGTAGGGTAGGAGTAATTTTCGGCACTTGTCTGACGCTGATTTTTTGCCGTAGGGCAAAATAATTATCGTCGGACACGTGCGGTATCGGAGCACACAAAGGCTGTCAAATAGTAGCATACGCTTTTAACAACACGTCAGACGAGCATTATTTCGACTTTCGTCGAAAAATCCGCGTCCGACGAGTTTAAAAAGACACAAGAAAAAGCGCATCCCGAACTAATCGAGATGCGCTTTTTCAGTTTAAGCCGTAAGTCAGGGGACAGAGCCGCAAAGCCCCATCAACCACCAACCACCACCCTACAACAATTTTTTAACTTCCTGCTCAATCTGACCCGCGCCGCGCAGACCGACCGCCGCGATATTACCTTCTTGGTCAATCAGGAAAGTCTTAGGAATCGAGCGCACACCGTAAGTCCGCGCCGGGGCCGCTTCCCATTTTTTCAAATCCGAAACGTGGTATTCCCACGGCAGATTGTCTTGTTTGATCGCCCCGATCCAACGGTCTTTCGAGCGTTGCATAGCGGTTTCCAACTGACCGGGCTGCGTGTAACGAGCTGCCGTGCGGCTGTCCACACCGTCGAGCGAAACGCTGTACACGGTAAAACCTTGGTCTTTGTAACGGTTGTAAACATTGACGACATTCGGGTTTTCCTTGCGGCAGGGACCGCACCAGCTTGCCCAAAAATCCAACAAAACCACCTGTCCTTTGAGGTCGCTGAGTTTGTAAGTTTTTCCGTCGGGCGAAGGCAACTCGATGTCCGGAGCGGGCTGCCCGACTGCGATAGCCTGCGTCGCACGCTGATTAGCGTAAGCCGCCTCCGCCTGCGTGATGTAGGCGAGGTAGTCCGCGCCGTAGTTAGACGCCGGATATTTATCGGTGACTTGCTTGAGGATTTCTTTGTGCGTGTCGAGCGTTTTACCGTTCGGTCCCAAAACCTGATACGCTAATAGCATGCCGACCAACGGATCTACATTTTTTGCGTAGTCTTTCAGGTCGGTCGGCTTCATTTCGTTGTTCCGAAACTTCTGCACCGCGTCGAGGTAATTTTGCGTAGCCGTAGAGCCGCCGACGTTGTAATTTCCGGTTTTCAAGGCAGACAAATCATCGTTTATTTCCACACTTCCTTCGGTGCCGTCGAGTACCAAATTTGCTTTCATAGTGCCGACACGCAGACGGTACAAACCCGCATCCAACGGTTTTTCGGGCGTAGATTTGAAAGAAAACGCGCCGTCGGAGTCTGCCGTAGTGCTTGCCATAGCTTGGATAGGCTTGTTGATGCTGATTTTGTCGAGATAGACGTTCAGTCCTTCCGCACCTTTGAGTTCTCCGTTGATGGAAAGCGTGCCGTCATCGGCGGCGGGACCGGAACAATTGACGAGGGTGACTGCGAGTGTGAGTGCCGTGAAAAAAGAAAAAATCCTTCTCATGTTTTTTATCTGATTTGTTGAAAATGTCTGATTGGATGTGTAGAATTTACACATGATAATAAATTCAAATATTCAGCCGGAAATTCAGCCGTCGTATAATATTTGCGCGGACAAAGGTAAGGATTGAACGGCAATTATTGTTTGAAAGCCTGCTGTTAAAAAGGGTTAAGGTTGTTTGTGAAGGAAAACGGCGGACGAAAAGTAAGAAAATCACAGACGTGAAAACCAAAAAAGAAGTGCATACGTTTCTAAACCATGAAGAAATTATTCGGAATTTTCACCCTCGCTGTTTTGTGTTTTTCCGCTTGTAAAAAGAGAAATATACAGCCCGAGGACAATTTATCTAACGCTGAAATCTGCGTCACCGTCATGCACCACGCCGACACGGTGCAAAACAGCGAAATCTATCTGCAATTCGGCGCGATGGATTTTCCCGGCTACGATATTTCGCTCTACGATACACTGCTGACCGAGCCGCCGAACGACGGTACTTACTGCATTTCTAATATCGCCTTCGGTAAATATTGGCTCATGGCTTCGGCTTGGGACTCGGATTGGGGAGACGATGTGCGCGGCGGTATTTTGCTGGATGTTACCCCGTTTAATGCAAGTATCGACACGGTTTTGGTGGTGAATGAGTATTGACGGTGGACGGTTAGACGGTTTACGGTGGACGGGGCACGGAGTTCGGAACAAAAGAAAAGGGCGTTTATCTTTATGAAGAAGATAAACGCCTTTTTATTTGTAGGTACGGGGCACTTTTGTCGAGTCAAAAAACAACTTTCAATTTTATTTGCGCATTTTGGTTAGAAAAGTGCCTCGTACCTTTCACAGATGGGAGCAGGTACGAGGTACTCTCGCCGATTAAAAAACGGTTTTAAAAAATTTAAAATTCGTTTGCCGATTTAAAAAAGTACCCCGTACCTTTCGCAGAGATTTAAGAAAAATACCTCGTACCCGATTTACCGATTTTATCTTACCTTCGCAGCGCACAAACCTTATCTGTATAACCGTTGTTAATCAAACTCAACATCAAAATGAAGAACTTTTTGCTCATCTTTTCGGCACTGTTTATCCTTGCCGGCTGCGCCGAAAAAACGACCGGCGAGGCAGCTAAAAACCCGACTATGACTTTAGACTATCCCGAAACGAAGAAGGTCGATACCACCGATACTTACTTTGGCACCGTCGTCAAAGACGAATACCGCTGGCTCGAAGACGACAACGCGGACGACACCAAAGCGTGGGTAAAAGCGCAAAACGAGGTGACGTTCGGCTATTTGGAAAATATTCCTTACCGCGACGCCATCCGTGACCGCTACGAAGAAATTTTTAATTATCCCAAACTGTCTTCGCCTTTCAAAGCGGGCGATTACTACTTTTTTTACAAAAATGACGGGCTGCAAAATCAGTCGGTCATCTACGTGCAAAAAGGTCTCGACGGCGAACCGGAAGTGTTCATCGACCCCAACGCCATCAATGCGGAGGGCACGACTTCCATTAATCTTATCGGCATTTCCGACGACAACAAATATGTGGCGTATGCGCGCTCGGACGGCGGTTCGGATTGGAGTAAAATTTACGTGAAAGAAATTGCAACGAAGAGAGAATTGGAAGACGAACTGAATTGGGTGAAATTCAGCGGCGCGGCTTGGTACAACGACGGCTTCTTTTACAGTCGCTACCCGGCGCCCGCAAAAGGGGAGGAGCTGAGCGGAAACAACCAATACCACTCGGTTTATTACCACAAACTCGGCGACGATCAAAGCGAAGACAAACTCATTTACCGCGACGACGAAAACCCGAACATCTATCATTTCGGCGGCACAACGGAAGACGAAAAATACTTCATTCTCTACAAACAACCCGGTACGGACGGCTTTGCGACCTACGTGAAGGACTTGGATAAGGATGGCGATTTTCAGGAACTTTTTGGCGGTTATACCAATAAAACAAGTGCGGTCAAACACCTCGGCGGCGGTAAAATGCTCTTTTTGACGAATATCGACGCGCCGAATTATCGCTTGATCGAAGTCGATGTGAACAACCCGGCAAAGGAAAATTGGAAAGAAATTATTCCCGAAACGGACAATCTTTTGCAATCGGTCAGCACCGGCGGCGGTCAGCTTTTTGCCGATTATTTAGAAAAAGCAACGACCCGCATTTACCGCTATAACTACGACGGCACGGACAAACGCGCCATCGAACTCCCCGGCCTCGGCAGTGCGGGCGGCTTCGGCGGAAAGGAAGAAGACAAGATGCTTTTTTACTCGTTCACCTCGTTCACGTATCCGAATACCATTTTCAAATATAACGTAGAAACAGGCAAAAGCGAGCAATTTTACAAAGCGGAGTTGAAGTATAATCCCGAGGATTACGTCGAAAAGCAAGTTACTTACAACAGCAAGGACGGCACGCCGGTCACGATGTTTATCGTTCATAAAAAGGGCTTGGAAATGAACGGACAAAACCCGACTTACCTCTATGCTTACGGCGGTTTTAATGTGAGTTTGTCACCGAGTTTCTCGACTTCTCGCTTAGTCTTGTTGGAAAACGGCGGCGTTTTCGCCATGCCTAATCTGCGCGGCGGCGGCGAATACGGCGAAGAATGGCACCAAGGCGGTATGTTGCTCAAAAAGCAAAATGTCTTTGACGATTTCATCGCGGCGGCGGAATATTTGAAAAAAGAAGGCTACACGAGCGCGGAAAAATTGGCGATTGCCGGCGGCTCGAACGGCGGTCTGTTGGTCGGCGCGACGATGGCGCAACGCCCTGATTTAGCGGCGGTTGCCTTCCCGGCGGTGGGCGTGATGGATATGCTGCGCTACCACAAATTTACGGTCGGTAAAGGCTGGATACCGGAGTACGGCAGCAGCGAGGCGACGGAAGCGGATTTCAAAAATCTGTACGGCTACTCTCCGCTGCACAACTTGAAAGAAGGTACTGAATACCCCGCGACGATGGTCACGACCGCCGACCACGACGACCGGGTAGTGCCGGCGCACAGCTTCAAATTTGCGGCAAAGCTCCAAGAGGTTCACGCCGGCGAAAACCCCGTACTCATCCGCGTTGCGGTCGATGCGGGACACGGTGCGGGCAAGCCCGTCAGCATGATTTTGGATGAAGAGGCAGACCGTTGGGCGTTTATGTTTTGGAATACGAACAGCCCGGTGAAGTACGAGAAGGATTAGTTTTTTTACGGTGGACGGTTTTACGGTGGACGGTGGACGGGTGCGGCTCTGTCTGGGATTGGATGGATAAGCGGATTTAGCGGAGGAGACGGATTTTGGCGGATTTTTTGTTTTGAACCTGTTCCCCGTTTCTTCGTAGAGACGTTGCACTGCAGCGTCTTGCTGTGAAAAAAAACTCGATACCGTGAAGCTGTTTTTTGTGAAACTTTTTTAGAATAAGACTACTCGCTAACGCGTTCTTTTTCGACTCTTGTTGAGAAAGAACGCGTTTTTTATTTTTCGGAATATGATTATTTTTTAGATGTTAAAAGTCTGACAATCAAACGGTTAAACGGTAAGTGATAA
Source organism: Saprospiraceae bacterium (assembly GCA_020629965.1). GTDB lineage: Bacteria > Bacteroidota > Bacteroidia > Chitinophagales > Saprospiraceae > JAHDCG01. The sequence continues at coordinate 11,627 of JAHDCG010000032.1, forward strand.
ATTATTGTCAATTTAAGATTTCATTTTAAAGCAGCGAAAACTAACACCTCCCGTATCTGCTTTTCAACGTCATTTGGACGAGAACGTTTGAACAAAACCACCTTGCCGTGAAATATTCGCTTGCTTTTCTGCTTTACTTTTTTTTCGGAAATGTAAACGCTCAAAACACTTGGTTCGGTTTACCCGACACGTTAATTGGCTGCGGTTTTTCGGCAACTTTACCGGAGGCTGCCTTTCCGGAGGAGTAGACTTTTTTGTGTGAAGAGAGCACAGGAATTGTTACGGGTGAAGACTAACAGAACCACATCAAAAGCCCGCTTTATTAAACGACTCCTTCATTCAATAAATCGGACTTCCGAGTAAACGCGCCCACCACCTACAAAGCGTCCCAGCCGTAGCCGCGCCCGTCGAAATCACTGTATTCCATAGAGCGAATCAATCCTTCTTCCAAAGAAAAAATGTGGGTATTGCCGGGCAGGTTTTCGGTCATCAGACGGTTGTCGATGATGATATTGAGGTGTGCGTATTTAGTGCCGAACTGCTCGTAGTCGGTGGTCATCGCCGCTTGATAATTTTTGTCGAAAGGCAGCATGGTTTTCCATCCGTTGAGCGTCGTAGCGGGGGAGGCGATGCGCAGCAGACTGAGACCGCGTTCGCTGTTGTCTTCTAAAAAGAAAAGGCGGGTGCGGTAATAATTGCCGCGTTGCTTAATTTTTAGTGCTTGGTCTTCGACGTAAATGTAATAATACCAAGTGCTGTCGGCAAAGGCGACATTGTGTTCGCCGTTGAGCGAAGCGGAGCCGGGCGTCAGGTTTTCCTTAATTAACCAACCGTTTTCGTCGGCGGAAACAACCTCTGCGCTGAGCGTATCGGGCAAATATTCAAAGTCATAATTGTTATTGTCTTTGATGTCGAAGCCGCGAAAGAGGACGTATTTACTTTTTTGCCCGATTTCGGGAGAAAGCAAATTAATGTTGCCCGCTGTTTCGATTTCGGGTTCCGGCGTGTCGGAGGTATCTTTTTGGCAGCCGTAAAAGAGGCTTGTCGCGCAGACAAGCAGAAAAAGGGTGTTGAACAGTTTCATAATAACATTAATCGGTAACCCGGTAAAATATCCGTCAGCGATGCGACACGTCACACCTTAAAGATGTCTTAGCGAATTTTGTAAAAGTGTAGTTTTCATAACCGTTTTTTTTTCACAACAGTCATTTTATCTTTTCTTCTATATCAAAATTTTCGCCAAAAGATGTGAAGATGCACGAATCGGCAGAGACTTTTTATTTTTGTCCGTATTTGCGGAACTCACTGCCTGTTTATCTGTTTAATTGCGCGGGAAGAAAGGGTGTTTAAGGGTTTAGGAAGTTTAGGCGTTTAAAAGACCTTCGGCCGCTAAACGATTGAACGCTTAAACAAAAAGAAAGAGAGACAGCACAGACCGACAACGGGCAACCGACAACTGACAACGAATATGCAATTAGAGCCAAAAGATTTATACGAAAAATTAGAATTTGACAAAGTCCTCGACTTGCTCCAAGAAGAGTGCTACGGCGAACTCGGTGCCGCCCGAGCCGCTAAAATAGTGCCCGAAACGCAGCGTTTTCAAGCCGAGCGCAAGCTGACCGAAACCGACGAATACCGCATCAGTCTGGAGGAAGATAAATTTCCGATGACTAATTACGAAAATACGCAGCAAGAATTGAAGCGTTTGGAAATCGTGGATTTTGTGCTGCCCGAGGAGGGTTTGAAGAAAATAAACACGCAGTTGCGCTTAGTCAAAGCAATTTTTAAATTTTTCAGTCCGCAGCGACAGCGGGCTTATCCGACGCTTTTTAAAGTGATAAAAGGTGTCGATTTTGACGAGCAACTCGGTGAGGCGATTGATAAAGTGATTGACGAAGAAGGCAATATTCGCCCGGATGCGTCGCCCGCACTCGGCGGCATCCGACGCGCTATCGGCTCGAAAACGCAGGAATTGGAGCGCACTTTTCGCAAGCTCATCACCAAATACCGCAACGCCGGCTACCTCAGCGACAGCGTGGAAAGTATCAGAAACGGCCGCCGCGTACTCACCGTGCCCGCCGAGCATAAGCGAAAAATGCGCGGAATTATTCACGACGAATCGACCACGGGTCGCACCGCTTACATCGAACCGGAAGAGGTAATTGAAATTAACAACGATATTTTCGACCTTTATACGGATGAAAAAAAGGAGATTTATCGTATTCTGAAAGAGTTGAGCACCACCCTGCGCCCTTACATCGACGTGATGCGCGACTATCAGGATTTGATTGTCGAATTCGACGTGATACAAGCCAAGGCAAATTTGGCGCAAAAAATGAAGGCTTACAAACCCATTCTGAAAGCCGAACCGACCCTCGGGATTCAAATGGGAAAACACCCGCTTTTGTACCTGAAAAATAAGGCAATGGGTAAAGAAGTTGTGCCTTTCGACCTACAGCTTTTCGGAAAAAATCGGATGCTCGTCGTCTCCGGTCCGAACGCCGGCGGCAAGTCCATTTTAATGAAGTCCGTCGGTCTGATGCAACTTATGGTGCAATCCGGTATGCTTGTTCCCGCCGACGAAATCTCCGAGTTCGGGATGTTCGAGCGCATTTTCGCCGACATCGGCGACCAACAATCCATTGAAGACGACCTCAGTACCTACTCTTCCCGTCTGAAAAATGCCAAAACTTTTCTTGACCACGCCGACGAAAAAACGCTGTTGCTCATCGACGAATTCGGCTCCGGCACCGATCCCAAAATCGGGGGTGCCATTGCCGAAGCGGTGCTGCACGAACTCAATCGCCGCGAGGCTTTCGGCATCATCACGACCCACTACTCCAACCTGAAAGTGTACGCCTTCAAAACGCCGGGCATCGTCAACGGCTCGATGCTGTTCAGTCATGAAGAGTTGTCGCCGACCTACCAACTCAAAGTCGGCACGCCGGGCAGTTCTTTTGCTTTTGAAATTGCGGAAAAAACGGGATTTGACAAGCGTTTATTGAGCTATGCCCGTAAACGCACGGGTAAAAACGAAAAAGCAACCGACGAGCTTTTGGTGGATTTGCAACGCGATTTACAAGTCACCCAAGACAAACTGAAAGACCTCGAAGAGCGCGAAGGTAAGCTGCAAAAACTCATTAAAAACTACGAAACGCTGCACAAAGATTTGGAATATCAGCGCAAGAAATTTAAGCTGACCCAACGCGAGCAGGAACTGCAACTCACGGCGCAAAACAACAAGCAAATTGAAAATCTGATACGAGAAATTCGTGAGGAAGCCAATTTGGAAAAAGCCAAAAAACTTGCCGAAACCGTTCGCAAAAAACGCGAAGCCAAAGCCGACCAAGTCAAAGACCTGCGCGAAGAAATTTACTACCGCGCCCCGACCGCCAAAGAAGCCGCGAAGGGCGGGATTAAAGTCGGTGACTTTGTAAAGATGCGCACCGGCGGCGCGACGGGCAAGGTGGAAGCCATCAACAAAAAGAAAGCTATGGTGCAAATGGGCATGATGCACCTGGAGGTCAACCTCCGCGATTTGCAACACGCCAACGCACCGCTCGAAGTCAACGCGACCAAAAGCGTGCGCACCGACACGGCGCAAAGTATGGGTGAGTTTGTCCCGAAATTGGACATCAGAGGCATGCGCCTCGACGAAGCCGTGCAGACCGTCGAAACCTTTGTGGATAAGGCTTTAGTCTCGGGTCACGGCGAGTTGCGCATTATCCACGGTAAGGGCACCGGCGCACTCCGCACCGCAGTTCGCCGCAAATTGCGTGAATATCGCTCCGTCATGAACATCAATCACCCGAAGCCCGAAGCGGGCGGAGACGGAGTGACTTTAGTGGAACTCGGTTGATGGATGATGGTTGGTGGATGAGTGCGAGCTGACCTCCGGTAAATTAGGCTAATCCACGAATAACGATATACGCTTGAGTCATAGACGCCGTCCACCGTCCGCCATCAACCGTCCACCGTCACCCCAATCGGCGCATTGCTCATAAAGTACCTTTCATCCAAAATGCTCGCGTTGATGTAATGCGTGCCGTCGATTTTTCTTTCGCCCTGTGCTTCGTGAATGTGACCGAAAAGATGCACTTTCGGTTTAATTTTTTCCAAAGTTTTTGTCAAATCCTCGCAGCCGACCGGCAACCCCGCTGCCGTCTTATCCAAGATACCGAAGGGCGGGCCGTGCGTAATCAGAATGTCGGTATCGGTCGGAATTAAATCCCAATGCTGCTGTATCTCCTTGCCTCTGCGTCGATTAAATGCCCAATCGTAAAACCACGGCGAGACGGGCGAACCCCAAATTTTAATGCCGTTTAAGTCAATCCCGCTGTCGTTCAGGTAGATGACATTGTCGGGAATAATTGCTGCGACCTCCTCCGGACTGTATCGCTCGAAAAAATAATCGTGGTTGCCCGCGATGAAAATTTTGTGTTCGTAATTCTGCTCGGAAAACCAATCTAAAAAGTCGATAACGCCCGCCCTGCGCCCCACGTTGGTGCAGTCGCCGGCGTGCAACAGGACTTCGCCGCCGGGCAGTTTGAGGTCACGGTGCTTGCCGTGGGTATCGGAGATGCAGGTAAAGTGCATTTGTTGTTTATCTGGTGATTTGTTTATTTGTT
>JAHDCG010000032.1:16354-53346 GCA_020629965.1 Saprospiraceae bacterium
AAGCCGCAAAGATTATTAAAAAATATCGCTTTGAAAGAGAAAAACCGGAAAGAGAAAAAAACACCGCAGACCGTCAAATCCAAAATGCACGCCCGCAACCCGCACCGCGAACGCTATGACCTCGCCGCGCTGACGGAAGCCTACGCACCGCTTGCCGACCACGTGCGCCCCAATAAATACGGCGACGACAGCATTGACTTTGCCGATGCCGATGCCGTCAAAGCCCTCAATAAAGCGATACTTTTTAAGCATTATGACCTCGTTTATTGGGAAATTCCGGAGGATTATCTGTGTCCGCCGATACCGGGGCGGGCGGATTATTTGCACCACGTCGCGGATTTGTACGGTGAAAAAAACTTCGGGGCGGTGCCGAAAGGCGCGGATTTTAAATGCCTTGATGTCGGGGTCGGCGCAAATTGCATTTACCCGATTATCGGTGTGAAAACTTTCGGGTGGTCGTTTATCGGTTCCGAAATCGACGAGGTTGCTTTAGAAAATGCGAAGGAAATTGTCGAGAAAAATCCGCATCTGAAGGGGCGCGTCGATTTGCGTTTGCAGAGCAATAAGCGCGATGTTTTTCACGGGATTTTGGATAAAGAAGAAAAGATCGATTTGGTGATTTGCAACCCGCCGTTCCACGCCTCGGCGGAAGATGCGCGCGAAGCTAACCTCCGCAAAGTCAAGAACTTACACGGCAAGCACAAAAATAAAACCGCGCTCAATTTCGGCGGGCAAAGCAACGAACTGTGGACGGAAGGCGGCGAAAAACGCTTTCTTAAAGACATGGTGCGCAGCAGTAAAAAATTTGCGGAAAACGTGACGTGGTTTACCGCTTTGGTATCAAAGGAAAATACGGTGGCGGGCTTGGTCGAGTCACTGAAATTTTACAAAGCAAAATCCGTCCGCATTATTAAGACGGGGCAGGGCAACAAGCGCAGCCGTATCGTGGCTTGGAGTTTTACGATAGAAGGCAGCATTCCGGATGTCAACGAAGAATTGCGCGGCAAAGCACCGCGTCAGCGCGAAACTGCGCCGAGGAGAGGAAAGGAGTTAAAATTCAAACCGCGCACCGGACGCGACCCGGGAAAATCGCGGTTTTATGAAAATAAAAAAGGAAGGAAAAAGTAACCAAAAGGTGTCGGATACTTGACCTGAGCAAAAAAACGGAAACGGCAAATTTTTTCCGTGCAGACAATAGAATACGAGTATCCGACACCTATCTGTTGACTTTCTGCAAAGTGTCGGATATTCTTTTTGCTTAGTTTCGAAATAATTCTCAATACCATATTCCTTTATCCCGGCAAAATATCCGACACTCTTGTTATGCGAGCCGCAACTGCCGACAAATCCAATTTCCCCGCGTCTCCGTGCGCACCGTCACAAAGCCCGCTTCTTTCGTTGCTTTTTGCATCAAATCACCGTCTTCCAAAATAAATCCCGAAATCAATAAATTACCGCCGTCCGCTAAACGATTATGTAACTCTGCGAGCGAAGGTAAAATGACATTGCGGTTGATATTTGCCAAAATGCAGTCATACTTTCGTGCAGGCACCGTCTCTAATGTACCGTGAAAAGTTTGGATATTTTTCACGTCGTTTATCTCCGCATTTTCCAAAGTATTTTCGTAAGAAGGCAGTTCGATATCGACGGCATCGAGGTCGTTCGCGCCGCGCATTTCTGCCAAAATCGCTAAAATTCCCGTGCCGCAGCCGTAGTCAAAAACGCTTTTATTCCGCAAATCCAAATCCCGCATTATCAACATCATCATGTAGGTCGTCTCGTGGTGACCCGTCCCGAATGCCATTTTCGGATTGATGATAATCTCGTGCGCAAAGCCCTCCGCTGCCGGGTGAAAATCCGCGCGAATACGCACAAAGTCTTCTACCTCAATGGGTTGGAAGTTCGACTCCCATACTTCATTCCAATTTTTGTAAGGAATAAAAACTTTTTCGAAAATGAAATCGAATTGCTCCGCGTACTCTTGCATCGCCCGTTCCGTCGCTTCCGAGTCGTCTTGTTCCCGAATAAAAGCGGCAAAACCGGTCTCGTTTTCTTCAAAAGAATCAAAGGGCTGCTGCGCGACGATACCGATGAGCAGATCGGTCATATCGGCGGGGCAGGTGACGGCGTATTTGTAGTAATTCATGGTACGGTGGACGGTTTTACGGTGGACGGTGGACGGGGGCTTTCGCTTTGGTACACCGTAATTTATCTATTTAATTTAGACTTTTACAGGGTTGTTTTTGATAACGAAATCAAAATGAAAACAGACGACTCAAACAATCATCAAACAACTCAAACGCGAAGCGTTCAAATTTAAAAATCGTATTTAAGTTAACAACGCATTTAAGTTTAAAGGAGACGACTCAAACAATCATTAAACAACTCAAACGACTCTAACGCGAAGCGTCATTTATAAGAATCCGGCAAATCATTCTCATACAAAATCACATCGCCCGCCTGCATCCTACTGCTCAGCCACGCCGTTGCTTCCGCAAAATCTTTGGCACGAAAAATTTGGGTTTCGGGGAAATTCTCATCCGCAAGTCCCGCAGAAATCGCGTCGGCATTGACCGCATTGACAATGACGGCGAGGTCCGCATTTTTAGCGATTTGTCGCCCGAAATTTCGGTTAATTTCCTCGGTGCGTTCCCCCAACTCCACCATGCCCGGCGTGACGATAATTTTGCGTTTGCCTTCCATTTGTCCGAGTACTTCAACCGCCATTTTCGCGCCGACCTCATTCGAGTTAAAAGCATCGTCGAGAACGGTGATACCCGACCCGATGCGACGAATAGAAAGACGGTGCTGTACGGGTTGCAATTTCTTGATACCGACCTGCATTTGCCTGACGGAAACACCCAAATAGTCAGCCACGGCAACGGCTGCGGCGAGATTGGACAGGTTGTGTTCGCCCAGTAATTTCGTCTCGAAAGTACCGAATAACTTGCCGTTTTTGTGAATATCGAACTGCGAACCGCGTGCCGATAATTTTACGTTTTCTACCGAAAAATCGGCATTTGCGTGACGCACACCGTAGTAGGCTTTCGGTTTATCGACGGTTTGTTTTTCAATGATTTCGTAATCCGCATTCAGCACCGCAAAGCCGGTTTGCGGCAGCGAGTCAATCAATTCAAACTTCGTTTTGCGTATATTATCGACCGTCTTAAAAGTCTCTAAATGTGCCGTGCCGACGGCGGTCAAAATGCCGATTTCGGGCCGGGCAATGTCACAAATTTCTTTGATGTCGCCGTTCTGTTTCGCGCCCATTTCCGCGATAAAAATCTCATGAAAAGGCTTCAGTTGTTCGCGCACCGTGCGCACTACACCCATCGGCGTATTGAAGCTGCCCGGCGTCATCAGCACGTTAAATTTTTGTGCTAAAATACTCTGTAAAAAGTGCTTGGTACTCGTCTTTCCGTAGCTGCCCGTGATGCCGATAACGCGTAAATTCGACGCAGCGACGAGCATCTTTTTTGCGTCGTCGATGTACCAATTATGGTTGTATTTTTCGTAGGGTTTCAGCAGGGTATTGGCGAGTAAAATGACAAGAGGGGAGAGAATTAAAAGCACAAAAAGCAGCGGTAATTTATAGTGTCGCAAAATGAGTTTTTCACCCAAAACATCGTCGGCTATCCACAGTTGTTCGGTGACGTGCGGTACGGACAGCCACAATCCCGCGAGAGCAAAAAACAGCAACAAAGACACGCCAAAAATCCTTTTCGCACGGTCGGTAAAAACAAGTGCTTTTTTATATTTTCTATTGTAAAATCGCCAAGTCAAAAAGAAGAGAAAAAGTGCGGTCAAAGTCATGCCGACGGGCGGAAAAAGAAAAGTAACAAGCAGACCGATGACCAAAAAAATAAACTCCAAACCCCGGTCTGCCGAGCCGTAATTTTCCTTCAGCCAACGCAAAAATCGCTCGTTGCGGTAAGAGTTGAGTTGCAGCATGTGCAATTCGTAGCGAAATTTAAAGAAAGCATACACGGCAATCGCGAGTAAAAGTGCGAAAAAAAGGAAGGCGGTCATGCAAAAAGTTTTCTCCTGAAATTGATTTTTATCGGCGGCAAAGATAGAGAAAACGGCAGGCAAAAGCATTTTTATTTTTGCTTTAAATTTTGTTGCCGATGTCTTACAAAACCTGCCGCATGAGGTACGGGGTACTTCTCTCAATAACAACGCCGTAAAATATAATAATTCTTCCGGCATCAAGAATGAAAAGTACCTCGTACCTCGACCACAACAAATTTATCAAAAAACAAGGTTGTCCGAAAGCAACAAAACCTTACCTTTGCGCCGAAATTGAAAACGCAACCGCCGAAACATTATTTCGTAAACTGCGTTTTCACATACGGCAAACCGAATTTTGTGAATTTCTAAATTTGATTTCGCCGTATTTTAATTCAAAACGCGACTGTAAAGTTGCGGCACCATTTTGACTCAAAAACAAAAAAAAATTATACAATGGCAGGTAACAGAACTTTTACCATGATTAAGCCGGGCGCAGTCCGCAACGGTCACATCGGCGGCATTTTGGCGGCTATCAACGAGGGCGGTTTCAAAATCGTCGCAATGAAATACACAAAATTGTCGGCTGAAAAAGCGGGCGAATTTTACGCAGTCCACAAAGAGCGTCCTTTCTACGGCGAGTTGGTCGAGTTCATGAGCAGCGGCCCGATTGTGGCGGCGGTTTTGGAAAAAGACAACGCAGTAGAAGACTTCCGCAAACTCATCGGTGCGACCAATCCGAAAGAAGCAGCCGAAGGCACTATCCGCGCAAAATACGCGACTTCCATCGGCGAAAACGCGGTACACGGCTCTGACAGCGACGAAAACGCAGACATCGAAGCGAATTTCCACTTTGCGGGAACGGAGATGTTTTAGGTGATAGGTGGTGGGTGGTAGTTGGTGGGATGCACTAGAACCGCTTTACTATCTGTTGAGACTAAATTTTAGTTCTCCGTTTCAAATAAAAAAGCGACAATCGAATTGAGTTTCGGTTGTCGCTTTTTTTTGTTGCCGGTTGACCGTTGTTGGTTGTCCGGCGGCTCTGTCAAAACTCTGCGTCTCAGCGTGCGCTTTTTCCATAGTCGCTTTCAGCAGTCTAACGTCTAATATCTAACGTCTAAAATCTAACATCTAAAATCTAACATCTAAAATCTCACTTTAGCCTGCACCTTCACCTCCGTCCGCGTCCTCCCGTCAATCTCCGTTCTGCCCGAGCCGAACTGTGCAAAGTCCGTATTTGCGTTGCGACCGGCGAGCCACGTTTGCGCTATTCTGCCTTCCAAAGTCACATTTCTGATGCCTTTAAAACGTAAATTCAGATAAGCGCGCGAGCCGCGATAAAAGTAGGCGGGTACCGAAAAAGTGTACAATAAATCATTTTCGTAGGCATAAATGCGGCTGTTAAAATCGTCGGTATCGAAGAGTGCGTAACGTGCCGTCGCCGACCACGGACTGCCGACGGGCTTCCAGATGATGTCTTGATAGAGAACAAAACCGGTCGTCTCCAAGCCCGGCACATCGGAAGTAATGCTTTCGCCGTCCAAGAAATTGACGGAGACGAGCGGCTCGTCGAAGGCCGGATTGTCGATGCGGAAACGGCTGACCTCGAAGCGATTACGCAGCTCCAAAGACTTGCTGACTTTGTTGGAGATTTGCAGCCGCAGATTGGCGCGTTGCTGATTGTAAATCAGATTTTTATTCAGCGAGCGCACATTGCGTGCCTTGTTTTCCAAGCGACCGCGCAGATAGACCGTCAGTTTTCGTTTGATGATGTAAGTGATTTGCGCGAAAGCCTCGTTGCCGTCGGAGGGGGCGTCGATGGTCGAGCGCAGCCACGGGTGCTTCCAGGCGTCGTAGTAGGCTTGGAATTTCCAATTGCGTGACGGTCTGACTTCCAACCCGAGGTAAAGACCGCTTTCGTTTCTGCCGCCCATTGCCGTGGTTTCGCCGAAGGGGCGGGCGTTTAGTGAGTGAAAATCGCGGGGATAATGACGGTGCAAAATCGCCAAATCGACGCGGCGGTCGAGACCGACGAGCAGACCGTTGAGCGTGGCGACGGAGCCGTTGTCACTATATGCTGTTTCGCCGAAAAAGTGAAAATTGCGCCATATATAGGCGTAATCAACGCTGAGATTGAGGAGGTTGCTGCTGTTGAATTCAAACTGATTATAAGTTCGCAAATTACGCCGGAAGTCGCTGCCGAATTGATGTCTGACCGCATTAAAAGCGATGTGTCCCGTGCCGAAGGACTGCTTCAAGCTGCCGCCGTAGGTCTGTACGCGGATGGCATTTTCGTCTTCGATTTCGGAGGCGAAGCGGTGCAAACCCGTGATTTGAAAAGAAGAAAAACCCGCCTCGGGGTCGGGGAAATCGATATTGAGCGAGTCAATAAAATCATCCCGCAGAATATTCGCATCGCGGCGACGGGTAGAATAAAAGGCGGTAAAATCCGTGTTTTCGGTCAAGCCCAAAGTCGCCGCCCCGCCCCGAAAAAAATCGAACTCATTTGCCGAACGCTGCGGTCGCAAAGCCCGCCCCGTGCGCCGAATATCCATCACCTCGACCGACTTTCCGTAGCCGAAACCCGCCTTGGCAATCAAGCCCTGACCCATGCCGATTTGGTAGTCGCCGATTGCCAAAGATTTGAGAAAAGCGGAATATTTATTCAGAAAAATATGTGCGGAATAGAAATCAAAACCCTGCTTATTACTGCCCGTAAAAAACTCTTCGCCCTCGTCTTTTTCCGCCGTAAATCCCATACTCAAACGGTCTTCGTAGCGTCGCTGATAGCGGGTGTACAGACGAAAAGGCGAACCCAAAAACGGGTCTTCAAACTCACCTTCCTTATAGCCGCGCTGTTCTTCCAACAGCCGCCGATAACTCACAAAAAGCTCGTTGTCGCCCTCGGTCAGCATTTGCCCGAGGGGTACGCGGTAGTCGTCTAAATTACCGCTGACCGTGATGTAAGGCAAAATCGCGCGAATGGTTTGCAGGTCGAAACCCGGCACGGCTTGCAGTTCTTCTTTTGCCACCAAATCGCCGAATTGAGCACGGTAAGCGACTAAGCCGCTGATTTGCACGTCGTTAAGCAGAAAAAATTCTTCCAAATCCGCGACGGAGGCTTTATTGAGGTTGAGCGGATTGCGTTCGTAAATGCGAAATTTTTCCGCCAAATCGTTAAAAGCAAAATTATCACCGTCGCCGCTGCCTTCTTCGACAATCGCCTCGATGAGTTGCTGCAAGGCTTCGGGTACTTCGTATTCGTCGGGATTTCTATCTTTTTGTGCCTGTAAATCAATGCTTTGCGTGAGCAAAAGCAAAGTTAAAAAGGGTAAAAAATATCGGTAAAAAACGGGCATAGATTTCTTTTTTCGGATGAGTTTGCAATATCCGAAAATTCATTGAAAGTGCTGACTATTTGTTTATCTGTTTAATTGTTTAGTCGTTTATCTGATTTGTCCGACGAATTATTGCAAACAAATGCCTATAAGGTGCGCCGTAGTTTTCGCCGAGATTCAATGCACTTTACCTGATTTTAATTTTACCTTTCTAAAAATTTCTTACAATGCAAATTCATTTTTGAAATCGTAAATTAAACCAAGAACTGTTGTTAAAACTTCTTTTTCAACTCAACACAAACCCTATCTTTGCGCTTTCTCATCAATACCTTTCCGCTGCCAAATTATAAGTACGAAAATCGAAGCATTAACCACGCAACTATCGACTTTCGCCAATCGGTTTATCCTTTCAGACAAACCGAGCAGTTTTCGTCACTTGCGAAAATTGTCTTACTTTTGCACTTTTTTTCGACAGCATAACACGTTTTACGACCCTTTTAACTGCCATAAAGCGTATATAACCGTCTGATTTTCAAATCATTAAATTATTTGAATAAATCCCGGTCATTACTCCACACTAAATTTCGGTAGTCTTTGGTTTTCGACGTTAAAAACTGTCGTTCACTCTATAAAATTTTAAATTTTTATTCAACATGGCAAAGCTGAAATTTGAATACATTTGGTTAGACGGTTCCGTACCTACACAAGGTCTGCGCAGTAAAACAAAGGTTTTGGACGACGAAAAATTCGGCGGAGAACCTACCGCCGAAAAACTACCCGATTGGTCTTTTGACGGTTCATCTACCAATCAGGCATCGGGCGGCGCATCCGATTGTATCTTACGTCCCGTGGCCGTTTATCCGGACGCAGACCGTCGCAATGCTTACCTCGTGATGTGCGAAGTAATGAGCGCGGACGGTACGCCGCACCCGACCAACGCCCGTGCGACAATCGACGATGACGATAACGATTTTTGGTTCGGTTTCGAACAGGAATACACCCTGTGGGAAAACGGCGCACCTATCGGTTTTTTCGGAAACAGCGGTGCTTACCCGCGTCCGCAAGGCCCTTACTACTGCGGAGTCGGCTCTCGAAACGCCATCGGTCGTCACATTGTCGAAGAGCATTTTGACATCTGCCTCGATGCGGGCCTGAACATGGAAGGTATCAACGCGGAAGTGATGATTGGTCAGTGGGAATACCAAATTTTTGCCAAAGGCGGTAAAGATGCGGGCGACCAAATTTGGGTGTCTCGCTACCTTTTGGAAAGAACCTGCGAGAAATACGGCATTGAAGTAAATTGGGAACCCAAGCCCGTCAACGGTGACTGGAACGGCAGCGGTATGCACGTGAATTTCTCGAATACGCTCTTGCGTACAGCGGGCAGCCAAGATATTTACAATGAAATTTGTGAAAAATTCGGTGCATCACAAGACGTCATCGACGCGCACATCGCGGTGTACGGTGCAGATAACAATAAACGTCTGACGGGCGCACACGAAACGCAGGCCATCGACAAATTCTCTTACGGAATTTCCGACCGCGGTGCTTCGATTCGTATTCCGATTGCGACGGTCGAGTCGGGTTGGAAAGGCTGGTTGGAAGACCGTCGTCCGGCTTCAAACGCAGACCCTTACAAAGTGGCTTCGCGCGTAATCAAAACCGTGAAATCATAGTATCCGCGACCTTCAGGTCGTCGTAAAATTAAAAAACCGTATTCGTGTCAACGAATGCGGTTTTTTAATGCGTAGCAGGTATTTTTTCAGACGACTTGAAAGTCGCAGTTACTACTTTTGTGGCAGATGTTTTTCTGACGACTTGAAAGTCGCAGTTACTATTTTTCAATCTTTTTATCGAATCTTCAAAAACCGCCCGCGTGCCCGAATAAAAGCCGTGCGCTCCGAGACGACAATCAATTTATTTTCATTCACAAAATCAACGCTTTCGTATTGTGACGGAAAAAGGCAGTTTTTGATTTTATATTTTTCGATTTTGCCTTTGAAATAATCGTCGGCGGGAAAGTCGGAGAGGACGAACACGGAGGTTTTGGAGACGGGAAAAAAGCCCAGGAAAAATTTGAAATGATAGGAGAGGAGTGCGACTTTTTTACCGTCGGCGGAAACGGCGGCGGAGGTAATGACGCGTTTTTTGAAAAAATAATCGCTGTGCAGTCGGGCGGTTTGCGTGCCGGGTTTATCGCTCAAAGTGTAACGGCGCGTCGTAAAATTACCGTTGCCGAGTGCGCTTTTTGAAAACAAATGCAGACGGTTATTTTGCCAAAAAAATGCTTCGGTATCGAAGTTCTTTTCCGCATAAGTCGGCGGAAAATCGGTTTGGTCGGGGAAGGAAAACGGTATGCTGTCGAGTAGTTTAAAGTCTGCATCGAGGATATAAATTTTCAAATCTCGGCGGCTGTTGGCGTTATTTCCGAAGTCGCCGATATAAATATTTCCGTTTTCATCACGGGTCAAATCTTCCCAATCTTTATTTCTTATAAAAGGTAAATCGTTGACCGTCAGGATATTACCTTCTGCGTCGGTTTGATAGATTTCTGCGGGATGACCGCCGTCGTTGGCGTAGAGAATATTTTCGGGCGAATGATAAATAACGCCGCTGACCTCGTTGAGTGCGTCGGGCAGTTTAAACTTTTTTTTGTTTTGGGCGAAGAGGAAAAGGGGAGAAAGTGAGAAGAGAAGAAGAAGTTTGACGGGCATTTTAGTATCGTTTTTCGTGTGTGGTTTTTGTTCTTGGCAGTCGGTGCAAAGTACGAGGCACTTTTTGAAGTTCGCCGTACTTTTTTTTAAAAAAAATAAAAACATATAACAAAAACTCAATTTCCGGCACAGTATTCGCAATACTCTGTCATGTAAGTTTTGGTTAAAAATTTGTAAGATTTTGAATGGCCTGCACGCAAGTGCGGGCTTTTTATTTTTACATCGGTTTGTAATTTTACTCGCCGATATTCTTGGATTTTCCCCTTCGCAATAAGCCGCACGCATCGCTGCGAAAGGTTTCTCCTGTTCTACGGCAGATGAAATACTGCCGACTCACCGACAGCTTCCATCAGGCTTTTTAAAGTGATTTTTATCTTTCCGGTTCTTCCGTAGCGTCGGTCGGAATAGATTTATTGCAGAGATTTGCCGGTCGGAGAAAGCCGCTGCGAGAATTATTATACAGCGGCGAATTTCACAAAAAAAACTTTACTTTACGCTTTTTTCGGTAAAAAAATCCAAACTTTACTTTATGCGTACCCGCTCTTTCAAGTCCGTACTTAAAAAACACAAAGCCGTTTTTCTCGACTCTTACGGAGTCATTAAAAACCACGACGGTCTCATTCCCGGCGTACAGGAGGCCATCGACCACATTCGGCTGCTCGGTATGCCGCTGCGGGTGCTGACCAACGACGCCTCGCGCAGCCCGGATATGCTCGCGGAAAAATTTGCGGATGCGGGTCTGTACGGCATTTTGGCAAAGGAAATAATCACTTCGGGCACTATGGCGCGTAAGTATTTGGAGAATAAAGGCGTGAAGGGAAAAATCGCGTATTTAGGAACGGAAAACAGTGCGCAATATATCCGCGACGCGAAGTTCGAGCCGCTGCACATCAGCGAAGTTTCGGAGCAAAATATCGACAAAATTACCGCGCTGATTTTTTTGGACGATGAAGGATTTGACTGGAATAAAGACCTGAACAAAGCGGTTAACTTACTGCGCCGGCGCAAAATTCCGGCGATTGTCGCCAACTCGGATGCGCTTTACCCCGTCTCGGCAAACAACGTCAACGTCGCCACGGGCGGCATCGCGGCGTTGGTCGAAAACGTGCTCGGCAGAGGCTTTATTCACTACGGAAAGCCGGACTCGCAGATGTTCATGTACGGTTACGAGCGGCTGAAAAAAGTCGGTCGCTACCGTCGCCGCGATATTTTAATGGTCGGCGATACGCTGCACACGGATATTCTGGGCGGCAATAAATTCGGGATTTCGACGGCATTGGTTTTAACCGGAAACACCTCACCCGAGCAAGCCGATACTTTGATAAAAGCAACGGGTGTGATACCGGATTATGTCTGTCGGTCGATTGCGGATTAGGACTTTTACGAGTGAACAAAAAAACGGTTAAGGCTTTATAGCAGGGTACAAATTTTTCAATCTAACCGCAAGAACTTCACTCAAAAAATGGATAAATTTTTTAACGACGTCGTCGAAAACCTCAATAATTATTACAATACTTTTGTCGATTTAATTCCGAAACTGCTGATGGCAGTTTTGGTTTTTGTTGTCGCTATTTTCATCGCCAATCTCATTCGTCGCGTGGTGCTCAATCGGTTGCAGCCGCGTATGGACGACCCGCTGCTCGCCCGTTTTTTGGCACGTACCGCAAAGACGATTGTTGTCATTATCGGTATTTTATTGGTCTTACAAATCATCGGTTTAGCAGGTGTCGCAAGCGGACTGTTAGCGGGTGCCGGGGTCGGTGCTTTTGTTATCGGTTTTGCCTTCAAAGATATCGGCGAGAATTTTTTGGCGGGCATTATGTTGGCTTTTAATCGTCCGTTTCGGGTGGGTGACACCGTAGAATTAGACGGTAACAAGGGCGTAGTTGTGACCTTAAATTTGCGCAATACGCAAATCAAAACCTTCGACGGCAAAGACATTTATATCCCCAACGCTAATGTGGTGAAAAACCCCGTAGTCAACTACACCATCGACGGCTTTTTGCGCTACGACTTTTCGGTGGGCATCGACTACGGCAGCAACGTGGACGAGGCCATCGCGGTCATTGACGCGGAACTGAAAAAGGAAGACGGTATTTTGCAGGAAGGTAAAAAACCGTTTATCGGTATCGGTGACCTGAACAGCAGCAGCATGAATCTCGACGTCTATTTTTGGATCGATACCTTCGATAAGTCGATTTCAATTACTCAAATTAAAAATCGCACGATTTCTCGCGTTTTGGATGCTTTGGCGGACGCCGGTTTCTACTTACCGGGTGATGTCATCGAGTTGAAAAATTATCAGGAGAAGGAGTTGAAAACGAAGGACGAGGCGAAGTTGCAAGTGGAAGGGAAGAAGAAAAAAGAGGAAAAGGCGGCGTAGGTCAGCGGTTTGAATTTTGACATATACGAATGACGAGAATTTCTTAATTGAATTTCTCGTCATTCGTATTTTTTAAGCAAATATTGCACAATTTCGTCTTTCTCCTCAAAGCTTTCGGGAAGTTTGATGACTCCGGAAAGCCTTTTAACTAAAGACGTAAGCAGGACTTCTTTCTCGGAGGCGGAGGGTTTGTTCTGTGTTTTGGAGGTTTTACTTATTACGAAAATTTTCCTTTAAATTTAAAATAAACTAAACACGCTTCCCGACTGAAAGGCGGGATTTCGCGTTTCTCGATATACAAATAAACAAATAAACAGATAACCAAATAAACATTCCCTACTCCCGCATTATCTCAAACGCCCGCTCCTTATATCCCCTCGGAAAAAAGCCAATCCGCGAAGAGTTAGATGGTCCTGTCGGGTCAACGATGTAATATCTGCGGTCTTGATACAGCAGCGCATCCCCCTCGACGCCGTAAGGCGGCGCGACGGCCATACTCACGTGGTCATCGAAAGTCAGCACCAACTGCGGCAGTCCCAAAAGCTCTTTGGTCAGCACGTAAAAAAGAGCGCAGCGGTCTTCACAATCAGAATACGGATAATAAAAAACCTCTTCCGGAATCATCGGGCGCGACTTGCCGAATTGTCGCTCGTCAATCTTATAAGCAAACGCACTGCGTGTAAAAGATGCCAACACCGACAGGGCTTCCCACTGATTTTTGTCCTTAATAATTTCGCGCAACTGCGGCAACAAAGACGCCCGCGCAGCCTCCGAAAGCGGCACCGAAAAATATTCGGAGTCGCTCAAATACGGATAACCCTGCATGACTTCAATCGGCATTTTGTCGTACTCCATTTCGAGCGAATAAGGCGTTTCGTCGTAAACAAAGTCGATGGTTTTTTTGACAATTTGTGAAGGAAATTTCGGTAATTTTTCCGGCGAAAAACTGAAGGGACGCCCACCCGGATTGGCGGCATAATCCGCAATGTACAGCGAATTTACCTTCGCCCCCGGATATTCATTTTCCGATAAATTTGCGTACAGCCGCCCGTTTTCTTCAATCATCGGCATCTCAAAAAGCTCTTCGGTCGTGAATAAATTGAGGTAAACTTTATTGCCTTGGTAGGTCAAACGACAATCGTAGCCCGCCAAATTCAGCAAAGTCCAACGCAACAAAACCCGCTGTTTTTTCGGCTGATGCGCCGCAATTTTTTCCACCGCATCGCGCGTCAGTTGGTAAAAAAGCCAATCGTTCAACTCGTATTCTCGCTTAACCCGGCGCAGTTCGTTCAGCAAAGTCAAATATGCCCCCGCGCCCCGTTGTCGCTCGTAGTAGCTTTGCACCTGCAACTTCCCGTTCCTGTCCGCATAACCGAAACGCACATCATAATTCGACAGCATCGCCGGACTGTATTGCAAAGCCACATCGACGGAATAAAACTTCAGATTAACAACCTCCGCCGACAAAAATTGCAGGGAAAATAACAAAAGAAAAGCAAGCAACGATGATTTCAAATTCGGAAAATTTTGGTGAAAATATACGGCAATTAACGCCGGCGGCTGCGGCTTGGATTGTGTACGGGCGGGAATTAACTTTATTTTTTGAAGCGGAGAGTAGAGAGTAAGGAGTAAAAAGTCGCTGCTCTTCACTCTCTACTCTCTACTAAAAAACAGGACAAGCCTTAAACTCCGGCGGCGGCGCAACCTTCGTAAAAATATAAATCAAAGCAAACTCCGGACCGCCGCGACGGTTGGTAGCCACGTTAAAAGGTGAGGTATTAAAATCGTAAGAAAAAGCCGCCGTAATCATGCGCCAACCGATTTCCACACTCGGAATCAGCGCGTCGCCGAGCCGGTAAGAAGTCAGAAACGCAACGGATTTTTCGCGGTCACGGTCGAGACTTAAGTGGTAGCGAATGCCCGAACCGAGGACCGCCTCGGTATAAGTGCCGCTGCCGAAATCGCCCTGTACGTGCCACAATCCGTGCCCTTTGATGTCGATATTTTTGTGAAGTTGTACCCACGCATCCGCGTAAAAAGCCAAGCGGGCAGGGCGGTTGACGTCGTTATTTTGGTCTTTAAAAGCGGCATTCGGGTAGTTTAGATTGTAGAGGGAAAAACCCGTATTTCCTGTTGTGCGGCTGTTTTTGTCTAAGCGAAAATGAGCGTTCAGTCCCGCCGCGAGTCGCAGAGTATTAAAGCCCGTTTGCCCGATATTTTCCTGTATGCCGAGATTTTCGTTAAATTGGTCGCCGTTAAATTGTGCTGCCGTCGTGATGGCGGTCGGGTCGAAATCTCGGTTAGCAAAAGCAAATTGCAGACCCGCGCTCGCCGTAATTTGGTCGCTCAACGGATACGCCAAAGACGCACCTAAACCCAACTCCGTCAACCGCATCGCCAAGTCGCCCGCTTGGTCGTAATTAAATTGAAAACCACCGCTCAACAGTCCCGCACCCAACACATTTTTCAGCAACTTCCCGTCACCGCCGCCCCCGAAAGTGCGATACGGCACGGGCACGGCAGACCACTGACTGCGCAAATTTGCCGTCGCCCGATAGTCCCCCCGAAAAGCCCCGATGAGCGCAGGATTCAAATTTTGCGGGCTGTGATAAAACTGCGAAAAGTGAATGTCCTGCGCCGACAATCCGCCGACCCAAAGACCCCAAAAAAGCAAAAGTAGAATTCCGTTTTTCATCCGCGCAGATTTAAAAAATTCGGCATCCGTCCGCCGTATTTATGTACATTTGCTGCAAGATAAAAGATAATCCGGAACGCGGCAACCTGCACGGTTTTTAAGCGATGCAAAAGTCATAAATCAAACAAACAGAGCAGTGAACTCGCCGCGCCCGTCAACCGTCCACCATCTACCGTCCACCGTATATGTACAAATACCTACTCTTCGATGCCGACAACACTCTTTTCGACTTTACCCGCGCTTCCAAAGTCGCCTTCGCGGAGACCATGCTGCATTTTGGTATCGAACAAACGGAGGAAACCTATCCGATTTATTTGGAAATAAATAAAGGCTGTTGGCAACGACTGGAAAGGGGAGAAATCACGCCCCGGGAAATAAAATCTTTGCGCTTTAAATTATTCTTGGATGCGATAACCGCAACGGGCAATCCTTTGGAAATCAATGACTTTTACTTGCAGATGCTCGCCGAAAAAAATTACCTGCTCGACGGCGCGGAGGAAATGCTGCGCGAACTGAAAAGCGAAGGTTATTCGTTAAGCATCATCACCAACGGACTGAAAATCGTACAAAGACCGCGCATCGAAAGAGCCGGCTTGACACATATTTTTGATGCGATAACGGTCAGTGAAGAAATCGGCATCGCCAAACCCGACCCGCGCTTTTTTGCGGATACTTTCGGTCAATTAGACAATCCGCAGGCGGAAGATGTGCTGATAATCGGCGATAATTTGCTGTCCGATATTCAAGGCGGCATTAACATCGGGGCGGACACGGTTTGGTATAATCCGCACGGAAAGAACGGCTCGACGAATATTTCGCCGACTTATGAAGTACGTGATTTTGCGGAATTACGAAAAGTTATTTATGAAAAATCAGCAGGCGTCTGACGCTGAACTCAAGAAAAAAAATACAAATTTAGATTTTAATTGATTTTAAGAAAAAAAAAGCGTCTGACGCCGGTCTCAAATGTAGAAATCTAAAACGGTGTCAGACAATTTACTCGCTTTAATCCGTCAAAGTTCTTCAAGTCTTCACTCCCTTTCTGAAAATGTTATCAGACACCTCGGAGTCGTTACCGAAACAAATAAACCCGCCCTTTCACCGTTTCTTTGCTGCTTACATCCGTTTGCAAGACAAAATAATACGCGCCTTCGGGCAATTTTTTACCCTGAAATTGACCTTGCCAATCGTTCGTGTACGGACGCGCCCGATAGACTACTTGCCCGCTTTGACTCACAATCGTTAAGTCGTTATTCGGATATTTTTCTATGCCTTCCATCACCCAAAAATCGTTCAGTCCGTCGTCGTTTGCCGTGATGCCGTCGGGAATGTGCAGGTAAGCGCGACCGGGCGCAGACTCGACATTTAAGACGATTTCGGCGGTGTCGCACAGCAGCGGGCAAACTTCCGTGACCGTGCAGGCAGCGTAATTAAAACGCATTTCTCCCATAAAACACAGCGGTCTTTTGACTTCGTAAATGTCTTCGTTTAACTTTTCAATCCGTAAATTTTCCGGCAAATCCGTAAATGAAATCGTACGCGTGCCGTCGATTGCCTCGGGGTCGTTTTCGGTCGGATTTATTTCAAGGAAAAGTGCGTCTTCGGGCAGCGTAAAACGGTCGTCGGCGGCAGCGGCGGCGTACACCGTTTTTACCGTCAGGCTGTCGGTCGAGTAGGCGGGGCAGGCGTCGGTTGACAGCGTCCAAAATAAGGTCGTTTCGCCCTCGGGCAGGTTGAAAACGGCGGTTTGATTTTGGTTGGAATTAAGGAAGTTTACCGCTCGATTACTCGTCCAAATCCCTGTTGTTTGCGGAGGGAGATTTGCGCGAATATTTCCGCTGCCGCTGCCGCAAAGAGTTGTATCGGCTTGAGTGACGGCAGCATCTTCGGGCGAAATTATTGCAATGTCAAATGTCGGAGAAGTTTCTGATAAACAGCCGTTTACGTCGATTTGGACGCGGTAATCTCCCGCATTTTCCGCCCCGACGGACTCGATAAAAAGCGTCGGATTGACCGTCGTAAAAACGCTGTTAGGCGTCGTCCATCGGTAGCTGATATTTCCGTTTGCGGTATGGCTTTCGGTGGTGATTTCCAAAAACTCTCCCGGACACAAAACCGGTGCGCCGCTGATAATCGGGGTCGGTGCCTGCTCGGAAAAAAGGACGGAAACCGTACCCGATAAATCGGCGCAGAGGTCGGAAAAATCTACCTTTCCGCTGCCGTCATTCGTGCCGGCGACGGCGGTGAGATAGTAGGTTTGTCCGACATTTAAATTGCTCGTAAAGTCGAAAAAAGGCGCGGGGGACTCTGCTATAATTTCCGACGCAAAAAAATCCGAATTGTCGTGCAAAACGTAGTAAAACACGTCGTCGGCATCTAAAGTCGGCGCGATTTCTTGGCTGACAACCGCCGTTTCATTGGTACAAAAACGCAGCGGTGTGAGGTCGATAGCTCCGGCTGAAGTTTCGCAGTTGCAGTTATTCAGACCCGTAAAAACGTCGGTTTGGCAGCCGTTGGCATCGGTTACTTGTACCTCGTAGCCGGTACCCGTCGGGATGTTCGCGCTGATGAATTGCGTGCCGTTGAGAATGCCCTCCAAGCCCGCCGCCGTGTAGGGTTCCGTGCCGTTTTCCACCGAAAATTGGACGACATAAGCCGAGTTTGTGCCGTTGCACAACTCATCCTGAAAGTTTGAAAAAGCGGGATTTTCGTGCACCGTGACCGGCAAAATTTCTTCGCCTTCCCACACACAATCATTGGCGTCGATGACCTGTCGTAAGATGTACTCCGTGCTGCCGGTCGGAAAAATCGTGACGCTGCCGGCGTTGCTTTCCGCCGCCTCGGCAATCGAGCCGTTTTCACCGTCACTGAAAAAAATCTCGAAGGGTGCGCTGCCCGTGAGCTGAAAAGCCGCCTCGCCCGGCTGACCTTCACAGACCGATATGTCTTCCGTCCACATACCCGAAACTTCGTTCTGTACCGCGATTTCGATGCTGCCGGCGGGGGTCTCACAGCCGTTTGCCGTGATGACGAGGGTGTAAATGCCGGCGTCGTCGGCAGATGTATTTTCGATGATAATTTGTCCGCTTTCCGTACTTGTAAAGCCGTTTGCGGCTTCCCAAAAATAATCGGCATCGGCAAAAACGGGCGCGGAAATCTGCAAAGCCGCACCGGGACATACTACGGTGTCGGCGGTCAAAACGGGCGCATTTTCTTCGGAAATAACCCCGATGTCCGCGAAATTTTGCGGACTCGTGCAGCCGTATTGCGTGACTTCCAAAGTATAAATGCCCGCTTGCTCGACGATAATATTTTCGACTTCCGCATTTTGGGTCGTCGCCAATACGCCGCCGAAAGGGTCGAGCCAACGATAAGTCGCATCGGGCAATGCCTCGCCGAAAAGCTGCAACGTATTGCCCGCGCAGACGGGACCGTTGTGACTGATTTCGGGAGCGGCGGGCGGCGGTACGACTAAAATTTCGGTTTCGGTAGTCGGGTCGGGGTAGCTCGGGTGATTGACTTCTAAGGCATAAAATCCGGCTTGGTCGAAGTTAAAATCCGGCAGGTTGAGGGTGTGGACAGTAGAGAGGATTGCGCCGGTTTCGTCGGTCCAGGTGTAGGCAGCGTCGAGTAGAAATTGAGTTTCTAAACTGAGGGTATTGCCTTGGCAAATGATGGTGTCACCGAGGATGGCGGGGGACTGAGCGCGGAGGAGGAGAGTGGTGAGGAGGAGGGCGATGGTGACGGTGATTTTCATGCGAATTTTTTTACGCTGATTGGTTAAGATTTTTAAGATTTTACGCTGATTTGCTTGTGTGATTATGATTTTTTTGAACCTGATTATTATGAATTCTATGATGAGTTATGACTGATGATTTTACTTCGTAAAATTATGTGACAATGATTTTTTGAACCTGATTATTATGATAATTGTGATTTGTTATGACTGTGATTTTACTTCGTAAAATTTTGTGACTATGATTCTTTTACGCTGATTGGTTAAGATTTTACGCTGACAAAATGTTGGCGTTGTTCCGTTTATTTTTCTAAAAAAAAACAAGACTCAATGACAACCACGATGCTCGGCAAAAAAAGGAAGCCCCCCGTCAACCGTCAACCGACAACCGTCAACCGCCCCTAAAACCATTCAGGCATCACCGCACCACCGAACAGCAATTCGCGGTCATCGCCGGCGGCTTCCATGCGGAGGATATTCTTTTGAGAAATGCCGTCGTTGTTGGTGTTGACAAAGATGAGGAAGGCACCGTCGGGGGAGTAGTCAGCGTCGAGGTCGTTGGTGCCGGCGAGGATGTCGCTTTCTTCCGAGAGGTCGATTGCGACGTTGGTGGTCAGGCTTTTTTCGAAAATATGGGCGGCGAGTTGTCTGCCGTCGGGGGCTTCGTAGCCGGTGATGTCGTGGGTATAGAGGATGCGATTGCCGTCGAGGGAGAAGCGCGGACCCGTTTCGCGACCCGGGATGTCGGCATAGACCTGCTGGAGGTAATTGCCGGCGGCATCGAGGATGAAAATGTCGGACTCATAGATGTTGTTGCCGGTGGTACGGACGGCGATTTTGTTGCCGATTTGTGTCCAATCGACTTCCGCAAACATCTGACCCTCAGGGGCATCGGCTACTTTGCTTAGACCGATACCGGAAATGCCGATACGGTACAGTTCGTTGCCGGCGGGGTAAAGAATTTCCGCGCCGTTGGGTGACCAGGTAAAGTCTAATTCCAAAGGCGACAGACCGCTGACGGGTACGCCTTGAGTGACCTGCGTTTTCTCCGAACCGTCCAAATTCATCACGTAGAGGTGTGTTTCGATACCCAAATTCGAGAGGTAAGCAATTTTCGTGCGTTGCGGATTGACGCGCGGTCGCCAACTGTCACCGGCGGAATTGGTGAGTTTAATGTTGCTTGTGTTTTCGGCATCGGAAGAGTAAATATCGTACTTGCCGTTGACTTTGCGCGCGCACAAAAAACGGTTGTCGGGGAAGGCGGGGGTTTCAAAACTCCACAGGTCGCCGTTGGTATCGGTAAAGCCGTCTTTGGCGCGGACTTGCCAAAAATAGACGGTGGAATGCTGTAATTCGGGCGCGTCGAACTCGGTTTCCGTGAGGTCGCGGGCGATGGTATCGCAGGTAAATTCATCGGAAGTGCAAAGAATAACGTCGTAAGTCAGGTCGTCGTTATTGCCGTCGCTGCCCGTCCAGGAAAAGCTGATGTCGGTGCTTGCGGCGACGCTGCCCGTCGCGGGTTGCGGATTTTGCGGCTTGTCGGGTGCGCTGTTGACGGTGCTTTCTCGGATGAGGCGGAGGATAACATTCGCGTCTTGATTGGCGAAAACCGTTACGTTTTCAATTTCGGTGACAAAGCCTTCTTTTTCCGCGCGAATGGTGTAAGTGCCCGCCTCGATTTGCTCGACGGTGAAACGACCGAGTTCGTCCGTTTGCAGGCTGCTCGTCGGCGGATTGGTGCTGACAGTGGCTTGGGCAATGGCGATATTGTCCTCGGTGGAAAGGACGGTGCCGACTAAGGAACCGAAGACCTGCGGGGTGATTTTTTCTTCTTGACAGCTTGCGAAGAGCAGGGTCAAGAAGAGAAATAAAAGGTGTGTGTTTTTCATTATTTTGTGGATATGGTTGACGGTGGACGGTTGACGGTTGACGGGTGTCGGTTCCTGATTTTTAGGTCGATTTTTAAATATTGTAGTTTTATTTTTGAGTGGTTTTAATAAGCAAACCGCCGTTCCCCCCGTACCTTTTCTCCGAAGTAAATCGTCACGCCGGCATTGCCGCGCCAGTAGGCATCGTTGTATTTTCCTTGTTTGGCGTTGTCTAAATTATCGCCTAAAATGTAATGGTAATCCAAACCGAGGTGCAGCCCGACTTTTTGATTGAGCAGGTATTCCAAGCCTCCGCCGATGCTCGCTTTAGGCAGTATTTTGGTGATGTTGAAAAAGCCGCCTTTCTCCGCGATACCGCCGAAGCCGCCCGTCATGTAAGGCGTGAAAACGTCGTAGGGCAGCAGTCGATAGGTGCCGACCATTTCTAAATAATTGACTTTTTCGTCGTAAAATTCGGCGGCGGTCATGCGGTTAGAGCCGAAGTTAAAACCGTATGCGAAAGCGGGTTTCGGAGTGATATGAACGCCGAACTCAAAACCGTTGCGGACTTGTGCGCCGGGAAAATCACCGTTGTACAGCACGGACGAAGAAGCGGCTTTCAAGCCGATTTTACTGCGTCTATTTTCTACCGTTTTGCCGAGCAAATCGGTTTTTGCCGTGGCGGTCAGTTCTTCTTGGTAATTTTTAATCGCTTCTCCTTCTTTTTCGTCGGGGTCGAAGGGGTTCCAAAGTCCGTCGATAATGCCTTCGAGGACGAGGGTTTGCACGGCTTTTTCGATGGCTTCGCGCACGGCGAGTTCGCCCGGCTCGTTGTAAGTAAAGCCCGTTTCGACTTCCAACAGGCGTTTGAAACTGACGTACTGAAACAAGCCGCCGTCCACCGATTGCGACAGCACTTTTTTGGAAGTATAAACGACTTTCAGCACCTCGCCCGTTTTGACGCTGACCACGCGCAGGTAAACCGTCACTCGGTCTTGCCGATATTGCTCGCTGCCGCCGATACCGAAATAACGCACGCCCGCGCCGCCCGTCAGAATGTTGGTGTCGTAAGAAACGATGCCGCCTTCCAAAATTATCGACGCATAAAGTAACGGATTGAGCGGTTCATTGAGACCCAACTGCTGCCGCGTCGAGCGAATAATTTTACGCTCCTGCAACAGATTATTGACGTTTTCTCGCTCTATCGGGACAAACCAGCGACTGTCTTTCATCGCTTTCAGCAAGATATTCGTTCCGCCCTGCGTGACTGCCGTCGAGAAGCCGCCGTTGGCTTTGTATTGTCCCGTTTGGTCACGGAATTGGAAGACTGCCGCGACAACGGGCTGCGCGGGGTCGGGCAGGTTTTTTAACTCCAAACTCGTCTGCGTTTCTTCGCCGATACGAGCATCGGAAACGGCGAGCGGCGGCTGCAAGAGCGTACCGCAGCCGGTCAGCAGCACGGAGCAAACAATGATTATTTGTATTTGTAAACCTTTGATTTTCATTTGTTTAGTTGTGTAGTTGCAAGTCCGTTGGAAATAAACAATCTTTTTGAAAGTCCGCCGGAGGCGGGTAAATGTGCAACACGAGGTGCAACCTCGCGCTAACTAAGCGATGTTTGAGAAAATGAAAAAACAGCAAGCCCCGTTCTCGCGTGTGTGGGCGAAAACGGACTTGCTGTAATAGTTCGGTTAACATTTTAGAATAGAGTAAGGGGGGAAATGTCATTTTTCGGATTGAAAAAACGACGTATAACAGGTGTTCAAAAAAGGGAAAATAAAGCGAGGGGTGTTTAAAAGTTTAGGAGGTTTAAGGGTTTAGGTGTCGAAAACCGGCGGTGACTCCGGTTTCTTTAATTAGTCATCAAGTCACCTGCATTCTAACATTTATAGCCAAATTTTCGATTTAAAAAGGGTTGTGTAGGCTAAAAAAACGGGATAATCAACTGCGTTTGTTCGCCGCCGTTGGTATCTAAAATCGTGACGACGACGCCGTCTAAAGTATTGGCGATGTCGATTTGGAAATTGCCGGCGGCATAACTTCCGTCCTCGATTTCGCCCTCGCCGAATTGCAAATCGACCAAAGAGCGGCTGAGTTGATTGAGGATTTGATTGTTCAGCGTTTCCGTAAAGTTGTCCAAATCCGAACCGCGATTAAAACCGAAACGATCGACCTGATTCGGGTCTTCGATGGTGTTTTGGGCGTTCGCGGTATTCAGCAGGTGCGCGGTGTTGTTCGGGTTGCCGCCGAATGCCGGATTTTTGGGCTGATAAATAAGTTGTTGGGCTTGTACGCCGAGAGCTAAGCCGCTGATTATGAGTAGGGTGAGTATGTGTTTTTTCATGAGTTTTGTTGTTTTGGTTTGTGTCTTCAGCCCCCTAACCCCCGATTCGGGGGAACTTTCTCCGGGCTTGGGTTCACGGTAAATCTTGAGGCTTTTGGTGCTTTTTTCAAAGAGAATTCAAGTTTAAAACGGACTCAAATTAAATAACGACTTAACTCCCCCGCTCCGGGGGTCGGGGGGGCTTCCGTCAGCCGTGTTTAAATTCATAACGTCTCCGCCGTCACCTATCCACGACTGAAGTCGGGATTTCGCTATCGCTCAACCAATCACCACCTACCAACTAATAATATTTTCCCTCCAAGTACTCCGGCGCATCTTCCTCCGCCAAAACATGTTTTCCGCTCGTCACATAGCCGTAAATATAATCCGCTAATGCCTTCGCTAAGTTCTCCAAACCTTCCGCGCTCGGCTGCATCACGCGGGTAAAAACCTGCTTTTCATTCACCATAATGCCGATTTTGATATTGCGTCCGCGCCCTTCAAATTCATTGATGACGATGTTGTAATTCGGTACGTTTTCCGGCTCCGCCCAATGCCGGGTGAAATACAGATAAAAGTCATATCCGCCGCGTGTGCGCGTGTCATGGACGACTAAACCGTTAATTTCAATCAATTCGGTGGCAATGGGAACGCGCGGTTTGCTTACGTCTAAAAGCGGAAAAAGGGGGAGAGGTTTCTTCGTTTTTTCGGGTAGTTCTTTTTCTTCGTTTTGAGATTTTTCGTAATGGATAATGTCTTGTTGTTGAGCAGATAGATTGGTTATGAGGATGAAAAATGCAAATAGGTTTAGTGTTTTTTTCATAGCGGAGTGATTTACGATTTACGATGTACGATTTACGAGGGCGATAGTTGATTTTGCTTTAAATTGTACTTTTCAAAAATCAATTTTTTATGCTCTCATAAATCGTACTTCCTTATCGTAAATTCACGGTACAAACTAAGAAATTCAAAACAAAAAAACTCAAACCCAAAGAAATTAACATCCTCCGAGCAAGTGCTTTCGTACATCGTAAATCGTAATTTGTACATCGTCAATAGCTTTGTCTAATCATTATACTTTGCCCGTTGCCCTCCTGAATAATCTGAAACGATTGATTAACCGCGCCGTCGATGACGTGGATAATTTCGTTGTCGTTACCGATTTGGATTAACTCGGTGTGCGAGTTTACCGACTCGGTCAGGCTTTGGGTGACGGTGTTTCTGTTACCTTCTTGTATGACCAAAGTCGTCAGACCCGTTCCGGAAATATCACCCGTGTAGGCGTTGCGATTTCCGTGCTGAATAACAAGACTTTGATTGTCGCCGCCCTCTTGCGTGAGCGAGATTTGGTTGCGACGACCGATTTGTTTTGCCAGAGCTGCATTGTTGCCCGGCCCGGTTTGAAATTGCATAACGTCCGCCTCGTTTTTATTGCCGTATTGTATCACCGCCGCCGCGTTTCTGCCTGCGTTCAGTTCCTGTTGTAACAGGCTGCTCGGGGCTAAAAGAGCGTCTTCGGGATGCTGTTGTGCAAAAATCGAGGAAGAAAAGAAG
Organism: Saprospiraceae bacterium; assembly: GCA_020629965.1. Classification (GTDB taxonomy): domain Bacteria; phylum Bacteroidota; class Bacteroidia; order Chitinophagales; family Saprospiraceae; genus JAHDCG01. The sequence continues at coordinate 40,974 of JAHDCG010000032.1, forward strand.
AAAACAAAGTAAGTCAACAGGCAAATGACAAAGGAATAATTTATTTTCATATCCTTGCATTTAGCTGCCTGTAACCTCTGCGCCCGAACTTTTTCGGGTATCAATCACAAGCTGTATTAAAAGAAAAATCGGTTCCGATTTTTCTTTTGTTTATTCGTTTATCTGTTTATTTGTTTAGTACACAGTTGCAATCTAAACGCATAAACAAATAAACGCATAAATATATAAACATATAAACAAAAATCGGAACGATTTTACCTACTGATTAGATTGTTCGATAGAGGCGTTGTTACGATTTCCCGTTTGGAAAATCAAACCTTCGTTGCCGTTCGATACTTGGTTAATCGAGCCGTTGTTTTGGTCGCCCGTCTGGAATGAAGTACCGAAGTTGTTGTCACCTTCCTGGCGCACGCCGAAAGTGTTGTCGTCACCGATTTGGTCGATGCCGCCGCCTTCTGCGTCGATGCCCGCCGTGTTGTTGTTACCTTGCTGGAAAGAGTTAATCGTGTTATTATTACCTTCCTGTAATTGAGAGGTCGTGTTCACGTCGCCTTCCTGCAGGTTAATCGAGGTGTTACCGTTACCGGATTGGTTGAGCATTACGCGGCTGTTATCACCCGTTTGCTCGCTCGTACCGCGGTTTTCGTCACCCGTAGAGGTCATCTCCGAGAGGTTTTCGTCACCGATTTGCGATTGTAAAGACACGTTACCGCTGCCCGTTTGAGCAGAAATAATTGTGTTTTTATCGCCTTCGATTGCTGCATTCGCTACGTTTGCGTCGCCTGCGGAAAGCAGTAAAACCTGTGCTTCGTCGCCCGTGATGAGCTGCTGCGATGCGTTACCGTTACCGATTTGGTCAATGACCGTCTCGTTCAGGCTACCGATGGTGGTATTTTCGCTGCTGTTGAGGTTACCCTCTTGAGTAGCGCGCTTTTCGTTTTCGTTTCCTGTTACCGAAACGGTACTGAAGTTTTCTTGCCCCGTTTGGATAATCTGGGTGTTGTTGTCAGACCCCTCCTGAATGGAAGAACCGTAATTTTGTTGGGCAAATGCACTGCCTGCGCAGAATACCGCAAATGCTGCAGCCAAAGTAATTTTTTTCATAATGGTTGAACTTTTGTAAGAATTTGAATGTGAAAAAAAAACAGATATTCGGCACGAAAACTAATTCTTATCGACGCCGAGTGAGCAAGATGCGGGGGAGTCATCTTATTTATTTAAGGGAAAAAATCATGGAAATATGCACAGCATTTGTCAGCAAAAAAGAATCATTTTTTGCTGATAACAGAAACTGCATTTGTAAAAATAAGGAAGTGAAATATTGAAGTTATCGAGTTTCAATCCCGGTAGCTGTGAAGAAAAAGGGGGGGAATAAATACCGATGTTTTTGCGAAAGGGGGGAAGAGAGCAAAATTCGGTACGAAAGAGAAACGGCTTCGTACTCGATTTCTGCTTTCGGTCGTAAAGGTACGGTCTTAGTCGATAAACGAAAACTTTTAGTGCTTGCGGCAACAACTGCAAAAAAATCTCTTTCCGTGATTATTTAATTTTTTCTGCGGAATAAATTCCGCGCAAAAGTTTGATAATCAGTAGTTTGTCAAATAGTCAGCCTAAACGACTAAAAAACGCATTATGTTTTTTTAAGTATTAAAATGGCTAAAAGCGGGTATGATTCAAAAATGCCGATATGCACCCGATGAGCGATATTCAACCCGATTTTAAAAGCAACCATACTCCGCACAGCAGAGCTGAAACCGACACCGTGACGGAAAATACTCGCGGCGTTATTTTAGTAAAACGATATAAGACCGCCGCCGCCAAAGTGACGATAAAAACGATAATCAACTGACCGATTTCCACGCCGATATTGAAGGCTAAAAGTTGTCGGAAAAGCGAGGCCGTATCGCCGGGCATCAGACTGCTGCGAAAGAAAGTCGAAAAGCCCAAACCGTGTATTAAACCAAAAAATGCGGCCAGCCCGTAGGTGTACCAAAATGCTTTGCCGGCTTTGTTTTTTTGTAAAATATTTAGCAGTGCCGTTGCGATTATCGTCAGCGGTATCAGCGTTTCTACCGTGCTTTTTTGTTGCGTTGTCAGTTGAAAAATATCCAAACCCGCACAAGCCAAAGTCAGCGAATGACCGACGGTAAAAGCTGTCACGAGCAGCGCCGTTTTTCGCCAATCACGCGGGCGAAAAACGGCGCAGAGTGCCACCACGTATGCAATGTGGTCGTAGCCGTCCCGGTCCAAAATGTGTTCGAGACCGAGTTGCAGATAGAAGGTGAAGAGTGATTGCAATAAATTGATTTTTGTGTTTAAGGGTTTAGCAGGTTCAGACGTTTAAGACGCATATCCGTGCTAAACGATTAAATGCTCAAACTTCTCAATCGGATTTGCTTTATTCAGATTTTGCCTTAAACAAATTATACCCGACCCAAATCGTGCGCGGCGCGGAGAAAGAAGAATTCAAAGAAATAACCGTATTTCCCTCCGTTGACTGCACCGAAAGTTGTATCGGATAAGACAGCTCGGTGTACAGCACGAGGCGGTCGTTTATTTTGTAGCGCAGACCCGCAATCGGTGCAAATCCGCCCCGGACGGTGACTACGCTGCGCTCCAAAACGGTTTGGAATTGCAGCCCCGAAATGAAGTCGCCGCCGTAGAAAAATCGCCATTGACTTTTCTTTCCGAAGTCATCAAAACGTTCTTTTCCTATCCGAAAATTTCCCGCCAAGCCGCCGTCAAAATCGTCGTTACTCGTGGTAAATCGCCCGTTTAAATTGACACCGAAACCCAAGCGTTTGTTGGTCTTCTCTCCCAATTTTCTGATAGCGAGTTGGTAGGGCGAGCCGCCGAGGTCTAACAGACCGTTGAGCATCGCGCCCGCATTAACGCTGTATTCGCGGTTAAAATCGGTTCCGTTTTGGGCAAAAATAAGGGTATTGCAGAACAAAAATAAAATTACCGAAAATTGTTTCATCGTTATTGATTTGGTGAAAAGATTGGCAATAATAGGAACTAAATTTGAAACGTCACCGGCCTTTAGCTTTTCTCGTTTTGATTTCGTATTTCGTTAACCGAAATAGGCGAAAATGAGGAACTTTCGGGGTTTCAATCGGTTATCATCCGGCACTCACGTACCGGGCTGAAGTGCCTCATGCCGTTGGCATTTACCGGGAGGGCGACATAAAACTTTTGGTAATTCAAAAAAGTCAATGCGCCTACGCCGGCACCCTCGTACATCGTACTTCGTACATCGTACTTCGTACATCGTAACGGCATTTCCGGGGAGGGCGACAAAAAATTTTCGGTAAATCACAAAAGTCAACGCACCTACGCCGGCGCCCTCGTAAATCGTAAATCGTAAATCGTACATCGCCACATGATTGAATCTTTTCAACAAAATCCTTTACTCCTTCTTTTTGTCGTCATCGCCCTCGGCTATTGGGTCGGCAGCATCCGGATTCGCGGAAGCAAGCTCGGCGTGGCAGCGGTACTATTTGTGGGTTTGGGTTTCGGTGCACTCAGTCCCGACCTCAAGGTGCCGGAGATTATTATCTTTCTCGGCTTGTCAATTTTTGTTTACACGGTGGGTCTCAGCAGCGGGCCGGCATTTTTCGATACGTTTAAAAAGCGCGGATTTAAAGATGCGGGTTTTATTGCGGCGATGTTGGTGGTGTCGAGTTTGATTGCGGTGGGTATGCACTACCTTTTCGACTTTGAAGCGGCGACTACGGCGGGGCTTTTTGCCGGCTCTTCGACGAATACGCCCGCACTTGCCGCCCTGCTCGACGTCATTCAAAAAACGGCTTCTTCACAGGAACTGACCGAGATGTCGCAGCGAGCGGTGGTCGGTTATTCTTTGTCTTATCCGATGGGAGTTTTGGGGGTAATGGGCGGTATATTTTTGATGCAAAAACTTCTGAAAATCGACTATCGGGCGGAGGAAGCGGAACTCGCCGGTACTTACTCTATCGGCGAAAAATTAGGCAGTCGCACAGTGCGGATTACCAACCCGAAAATTATCGGTAAGACGCTGCGCGAAATCAAAAAAGAGTACAATCCCAACCTCGTTTTCGGGCGCATTCGGCACGATGACGCGACGACGCTTTGCACCTACGACACGGTTTTTCGGGAAGGCGACGAAGTGGTACTAATCGGCAATAAATTAGCCCTCGACAAGGGCACGGAATTGGTCGGACAGGCTGCCGCCAAACAAATAACTTACGACCGCTCGGTCTTCGATGTGCGGCGTATTTTTGTTTCTAATCCCAACCTTGCGGGCGAGACGATTGCTTCGCTGAATTTGCCCGAAAAATTTGAAATCCTCATCACCCGCGTACAGCGCGGCGATATGGATATTTTGGCGGACGGCGACACGGTTTTGGAGTTGGGCGACCGCGTTTTAATTGTCGCCAAGCGGGAGGATTTGAAGGGTTTGTACAAGATATTCGGCAACAGTCTGGAGTCTTTGAGTCAAATAAATCTGCTGTCTTTCGGTCTCGGAATGGCGTTGGGTTTGCTGCTCGGCATGGTGACATTCGAGCTGCCCGGCGGCTTTGATTTTAACCTCGGTTTTGCCGGCGGGCCGCTGATTGTGGCTTTGATTTTAGGAAAATTGCGACGTACCGGCCCGATAGTCTGGACGCCCGCTTTCACCGCTAATCTGACACTGCGCCAAATCGGCTTAACCTTCCTGCTCGCGGGCATCGGCATTCGCTCGGGGCGCACTTTTTTGGAAACCGTACAGCAGGGGGAGGGCGGCTACGTCTTCATCGCGGCGGCGATTATTGCCGTTTCGACCACGGTAATTACGCTGCTGACGGGTCTGAAACTAATGCGCATTCCGTTCAGTTTTTTGACGGGAATGGTCGGTAGTCAGCCCGCTGTTTTGGACTACGCTTTGGAGCAGGCGAAAAATAAATTTCCGATGATTGGTTATACGATGATGCTGCCGCTGATTTTAATCGGGAAAATACTGGTGACGCAGGTTTTGTTTGCGTTACTTTTGTGACCGGGAAGAAAAATTTGCTTTTGTAAATTTCGATGGATTTTGATATATGCTCCGCAAAAAATAAAAAAAGCCCCGCAAGACCAAAATCTCACGAGGCTTTTGAGCGTTGGCTCACCGTCAACCGTCAACCGTCAACCGTCAACCGTCACTGGCAACCGTCAACCGGCAACCGTCAACTAACTTTCCGCCGCCGCCTCAAACCATTCGGTAAACTCCGTCAAGCTCATACTTCCTTGATCGCCCTCACCCTGACGGCGCACGGAGACCTTGCCTTCCTCCGCTTCACTTTCACCGATAATTAACATCACCGGTACTTTTTGCAATTCCGCGTCGCGGATTTTACGCCCGATTTTCTCGTTGCGCTCATCCACAAAACCACTGATATCGTGCGGGGCGAGTTTATTTAAAACCTCGTGCGCGTAGTCGTTAAAACGGTCGCTGATGGTCAAAATCGCCACTTGGTCTGGCGCGAGCCACAGCGGAAATTTACCCGCCGTATTTTCAATCAAAATCGAAATAAAACGCTCCATCGAACCGAAAGGCGCGCGGTGAATCATCACCGGACGGTGTGCCTGATTATCGCTGCCGATGTACTCCAATTCAAAGCGTTCGGGCAGGTTGTAATCGACCTGTATCGTACCCAACTGCCACTGCCGACCGATGGCATCTTTAATCATAAAATCCAACTTCGGCCCGTAAAAAGCCGCCTCGCCGAGTTCGGTCACGGTAGTCAGACCCGCCTCCGCAGCGGCTTCGATAATGGCAGCCTCGGCGGCATCCCAATTCTCGTCGCTGCCGATGTATTTGTCCGGATTGTCGGGGTCGCGCAGACTGATTTGCGCGGTAAATTCCGAAAAACCCATCTTCGTCAACACCATACGCGTCAAGTCCAAAACACTCAAAAATTCCTGCTTGAGTTGGTCGGGCATACAGAAAATGTGCGCATCGTCCTGCGTAAATCCGCGGACGCGCGACAGTCCGTGCAGCTCACCCGATTGCTCGTAACGATAGACCGTACCGAACTCTCCGAGGCGCAACGGCAACTCGCGATAAGAGCGCGGGCGATGACCGAAAATCTCGCAGTGGTGCGGGCAGTTCATCGGTTTCAGCAGAAACTCTTCGCCCTCTTTCGGCGTGTGTATCGGCTGAAAAGAGTCCTCACCGTATTTCGCATAGTGACCCGAAGTAACGTACAATTCCTTATTACCGATGTGCGGCGTGATGACCATTTGGTAGCCCTGCTTCTCTTGCTCGCGGCGCAAAAAGTTTTGCAGACGCTCACGCAGCCGCGTACCTTTCGGCAACCAAATCGGCAGACCCTGACCTACTTTTTCCGAAAACATAAACAGTTCGAGTTCCTGCCCGAGCTTGCGGTGGTCGCGTTTTTTGGCTTCCTCCAGTCGCTCTAAATATTCGGTCAGTTCCTTCGCTTTCGGAAAAGCAATACCGTAGATGCGCGTCAGTTGCGCATTATTTTCGTCGCCGCGCCAGTAGGCACCGGCGAGTTTCATCAGCTTGACCGCTTTGATTTTTCCGGTATCGGGAATGTGCGGCCCGCGACACAAATCCGTAAAATTTCCTTGGGTATAAAAGGTGATTTGACCGTCTTCAAGTCCTTCGAGCAGTTCGAGTTTGTACTCGTCGCCCTTTTCTTCAAAATATTTAATCGCGTCGGCTTTACTGATTTCCTCGCGTTTGTATTCGTTTTTTTGCCGCGCCAATTCCTTCATTTTATCCTCGATTTTTTTGAAATCGGTAGAAGAAAGTGTGCGGTCGCCCGCGTCGATGTCGTAGTAAAAACCGCCGTCTTTAAGGGCAGGGCCGATGGCGAATTTCATACCCGGATACAGGGCTTCGAGGGCTTCGGCCATGAGGTGTGCCGAGCTGTGCCAAAAGGTCATTTTGCCGTCGTCGTCGTTCCAGGTCAGCAACGCGACGGAAGAATCTTCGTTGATGGGGCGCGAGGCGTCACGGACTTCGCCGTTGACTTTGGCGGCGAGCACATTACGCGCCAGACCTTCGCTGATACTGCGAGCCACGTCCATACTCGAGACGCCGGCTTCGTACTGACGCACGGAGCCGTCAGGTAGTGTGATATTTATCATGCTTTAATGTTTGGTTCGTCGAAATTATGCTGCGTCGCTATATTCGGAACGGTCATCAAGTACGGGGCACTTTCAAATTGCCTTGTACTTACTCGCATTTTAAAGACCGGAATGTTGCCCGCGCACAAATTCGACGAACGAATAGTTTTGAAAACAAAGCAACTTGACGCGCTTAGAGTTCCTTACAACAGAACCTTTTTTACGCGGATTGCAGCGTTTTCGTTGTCGATTGTACGAACAATTTTTTTGTTCGGGCGCAAAAGTAGGGAAAATGGGGGAGAAGAGAAGAAATTCGGAGGGCGTATCAACCGAAGGGAATGCACGCTTGCCGAGTCGGACGAACGGGCGAAAAATTATAATTTTGTAAGATAAAAACAAGCACCGGCGGAGAAACTCCCACACCGGCACTTGAAAAATCAGCCGAGTTAAATACTCGTTATTTTTTGTTTGCGAATATTTGTAAAAACGTTAATCAATAACTTACGAACGGCATTTGCCGAACAAAGGTATCGTCTTCGATTTGTGTTAAAATAAAATCGGCTAAGTCGGCGCGGCTGATTTTGGTACTCGCATTTACCCCGACCCAACCCACGCGATACGTCCCTTTTCTCGGGTCGTTGGTGAGACGCGGCGCACGTACGATTATCCAGTCCAAACCGCTTTCTTTCAAGACTTTATGATGATTTATCGCATCGTTTAAAATTTTCGGAACGGCAATTTTCATGATAAAACGAATGGCTTTATCAGCAAATTTCGGTTCGTCTTTTTCGGGGTAAGGCAGACCGCCGCCCGAGAGTGAGATAATTTTATTGATATTTTCCTGCTGCATAGCACTTACGATATTGCGCGTGCCGTCCGTTTGTAATCCGGCGGGCGAGCCTTTCACATGGCCGAAAAGACTGACTACGACATCGGTGTTTTCCGTTAAGACGCGGACATCGGCGGCGTTGAGCACATCGCCCTGCATGACTTCCAAATTTTCGTGTTGTATTTTCAGTTTGGCGGGTGTTCTCACCAATGCTTTGACGCGGTATCCTGCGGCGAGGGCGACCCGCAAAAATTCCTTGCCCGTTTGTCCCGTTGCGCCTAATAATGCTATTCTTTTCATGTTATTTAATTTTGGTTAAAAAGCAAAAATATGTATCATTGCCTTCACTTACTTTTTTTAGGGTACTAACCTTTTTGTGGGTATGGAAAATAAAAAGATTTACATAACGGCACGCTGTCCGATTCGAACTACCTTAGAGTTGGTCGGCGGCAAATGGAAATTGTTGATTATGCACCAATTGTACGGTCAAACGTTGCGCTTGAACAAACTGAAAGCAGCCATACCGGACATCAGCGAAAAAATGCTGATACAGGAGTTGAAGGTATTGGTGCAAAGCGGTCTGGTGCATCGAAAAAGCTACGGAGAGGTGCCGCCGCGTGTGGAATATTCGCTGACCGGAAAGGGAGAAAACGTCAAGCCGCTTATCAAAGAAATGGTGAATTTTTCGCGGAAATATGAAGAAAAGAGCCGCGTCGGAGGTTGAATAACGAGATGTAAAAGAAGTCTTGTGCGGGGTTTGAATTTGTCAGTCTGTCGGGCGGTAAAATTACTTTCGACTCTCCTCGTTCTCAAAATTGTTTTACATCACCGTAAATCACCGTCTGCATTCCCGCTATCCGCCACTCTCCGCTGCTTTTTTCCATCAACCGCATCTCCCGTTTGCGCCCGCGTTCCGGGTCGATTTGCTCGTAAGTCACCGCCGCGCCCGTTCCGTAGAGGCGCACGTCGATGTCCGTCAGCGGGTCGGGGAGGGGAGCGGGCTGCGGGTGCTCGACGATGTAGGTGCGCACAAAATCATCGACCTGCTGCCAACCTAAAGTCTCGGTCATGGTGCTGTCCGCGAAATTCAGGTAGGTCTTGGAGACGTAGGACTCGTATACCCAATACGTTTTCCACAGCTCGTAATCGCGCTCAAAGGCAGCTTTGGTTTCGTTATTGAGTACGGCGAGGATGGCGGCTTTTTCTTGTGCTTCGGTGGTCTCGTTTGTCATCATCGGCGGCTCGGAGACGGATTTATTTTGTCCGCAGGCAGTACCGAAGAGGGCAAAGGCAGCGAGGAGAAAAAAGATATTTTGCTTGTTCATTTTTTATAATTCAGCGCGGCATAAATGTCCACATCGATGAATCTTCCGTTTTTTATTTCCGATTCCCACATCGTACCTTCAAAAACGAAATCAAGTTTAGACATCGCATTTTTGCAGTTTTGATTGTCTCTTTCCACAAAGCCTTCGATGCGGTGCAAATTTAAGCCCGTAAACGCATAATCGACAATCACGGGCATCACTTCCGTCATGTAGCCCTTACCCCAATGTTCGCGCAGCAACCAAAATCCGATTTCCGCCTTGCGGTGTTCTTTGTTGATGTCATTCAGTCCGCCCGCGCCGAGGAAGGTGCCGGTTTCTTTTTCACAAATTGCCCACCACAGCCCGGTTTGGTTCTTTTCGTGGTCGGCAAACCAGGTCATTTGCTCCTTAGTCGCTTCCAAAGTATCGAAACTGATACCGTAATATTTGATGACTTCCGGGTGACTGAGTCCCTTGAAAACATCGGGTAAATCCGCGTCGGTGAATTGCCGCAGGCGCGTGCGGGAGGTGTGGAGGGCGGGGAAAGTTTGTTGAGTGTTATCCATGTTGTTTCTTGTTTTCTTATATCCAAATAACTAAGCAGATTATCCCGATAACAGTTCCGAAGCCAAAGAAATAAGGAACGGGTTCTCCTCTGTATTTCTCTCGCAACTCTGTAAAGGACTTACCTCCGAAGGCAAAAAGCAGCAGCCAAAGCAAACCGATGGTTCGAATGACCCACAGGATACCGCCGAAAAAATATTGCCCGATGACTTCCGCGAAAAAACGTGCGATGAATTCAAAAATGATGTCCGATTTCTTAGATTTTTGTGTGGGAATCAAGGTGATTTATGGTTTGTTAAATAACCCGTTGGTAAACCGAAACCACATTAATTCAGAAAGAACCGCGCCTGATGACTGACCCACAAAAGTAAAGAGAATTTCACTAACCCGCCCTCACCTGCCGTCCGCCACCCGTCACCTACCGCTTCATCCTCCGATTCAGCACAAAATAACTCGGTCGCTTCTTCGCCACCCATTTGATAAACTTCTGCATTTCGGGGTGCTCGCGCAGTTTTTCCGCCGTGTAGTATTCCTCTTTCAGTTCTTTTTCCGTGAACAAACTGTGTATTTTTTGGTGACAAATATTGTGAAGCAAAATCGTCGGCGTGTGCTTGCCGCCCTTTGATTTCGGTATTAAATGATGCTTCGATACTTTTTTATCGCCCAATATACGCCCGCAAATCAGGCAGATTTTTTCCTCGTTTTGCATGATGCTGAATTTTTACTTTAAATGATGCTGCTTTTGTAACCCTGAAACACGGCATCGGTTCCCTCATATTTTTTGGAAGTTTACAAATAATTAAAACGCTATTCTCCGTGTCTTAACCTACGTTCGCCTACTTTTGCGGTCGAATGTATAAACATCTTTTTTTAAACGGTGTTAACTTTTCTTTCTGAAAAACTCACGGGCGGTCTCAACGTTTTTTCGCGTTAAAACTTTGCCCGACTAACCTTTCCCGCAATGAGCAAGGAAAAAATTCTTATCGTCGATGACGAACCGGATATTTTAGAATTTCTGACCTACAACCTCGAAAAAGAAGGTTTCGAGGTCGTGCAGGCCGGCAACGGTGCCGAGGGTCTTGCACAAGCAAAAGCCGAAAATCCCGACCTCATTGTGCTCGACATTATGATGCCCGAAATGGACGGCGTCGAACTTTGCCGTCAGCTCCGTGCCACGCCGGGTTTTGAAAGCACTCTCATCGCATTTCTCACCGCCCGCGAAGAGGATTACTCCCAAATTGCCGCCCTCGATGTCGGCGGCGACGATTACATCACCAAGCCCATTCGCCCGCGCGTTTTCCTCAGCCGTATCAAAGCATTGTTGCGCCGACAAGCCCGCAACGGAGACAAAGAAAGCGACGAAAGCCGCACCGTAGTCGGCGATTTAATTATCGACAACGAGCAGTTTTTGGTCTTTCGCGGCGAAGAGGTCATCGAATTGGCCAAAAAAGAATTTGAACTGCTCAACCTCCTCGTCAGCAAACCCGGTAAGGTCTTCGGGCGCGAAGAAATTTTCAACAAAGTGTGGGGTACCGATGTTATTGTCGGCAACCGCACCATCGACGTCCACATTCGCAAAGTGCGCGAAAAAATCGGCGACTCGTACATCAAAACGATAAAAGGTATCGGCTACAAATTTGAGTTTTAAAAAAGAAATTTTTTTCCTCCGATATACCCGGTTTTCTCTGCGGAGTAAGTCTAAAGTTTGGAGTCAAACGTTCAAAGTCTAAAATCTAAAGTCTAATATTTTAATCTCACATCAAAATCCAACATCTAAAAACCCATGAGCAACATACAAAAACTCCAACAACGATACAGCGAAAAGAACAACGACGAAGGTCTGCGCGGCAAAAAAACGAGTGAGTCCAAGACCGTGATGACAGAAATGATAATGCCCAACGACACCAACCCGCTCAACAATCTGATGGGCGGAAACTTGTTGCGTTGGATGGACATCGTCGGCGGTATTTGCGCCGGCAAGCACTGCGAAAAACACGTTGTCACCGCCTCCGTCGATCATGTTTCTTTCCAAAAACACATCAACCTTGGCGACGTCGTGACCATCGAAGCCACCGTCACCCGCGCTTTCAATACTTCCGTAGAAATCTACGTGGAAGTCTTTGCCGCCGACGTCAAAGGGCACAACAACCGCCGCTGCAATCACGCCTATTTTACTTTCGTCGCCCTCGACGACGAGACGATGAAACCCACCCAAGTCCATCCTTTAATTGCCCTCACCGCCGAAGAGCAAGACCGCTACGAAAGCGCCGCCCGCCGCCGCGAAATGCGTCTGATATTGGCGGGCAGAATGAAACCGGAAGAAGCGGGGGAGTTGAAGGCGTTGTTTACGAGAAGGTAGGGAAGGGTTTTAAAAGGTTTTAAGGGTTGTATAGGTTGAAACCGCTTAGGATACCGAATACGAAAAAAGCCTACATTGAAAATCAATTCAATGAAGGCTTTTTTTATAGATACAATCGAAAAAAGACGGTATATATTGCAACACAGAATGGCAACAGCAGGTATCACCGTCAACCGTCAACCGTCAACCGTCAACCGTCAACCGTCAACCGTCAACCGT
>JAHDCG010000174.1 GCA_020629965.1 Saprospiraceae bacterium
TTGCAAATGTGCCGCCGTCGATGCTCACTTCAAAACTCAGACCTGCGCCGGAGAAGGAAATGCTTCCGTCATCATCGCAAGTAGGCTGCACCAACACGGGCGTAAACGCCGGGTCGGTGCAGGTGCCGGGGGCGGTAGAAATTGCCGCCGAAGCCGGGCTGACATCCGTCGGTGTATCGGTACAAGAACAGCGCGTAGAAATACTTTGCGCCGGACCTGTTTGATTGTAAATCGGTAAAGTCGCGGTAAATGCGCCGCCGTCAACGCTGTACTGAACAGTCGAACCTGCGGGACAAGCATTCGCCGGAGCGGAAATCGAGCCGCCGGCGGGAGTACAACCTGTGCTGCATTCGCTGTCAACGATGGTGACATTTGCGGGAGCAGTCGATAAGTCGGGACAAGCATCGTTCAAAGTTAGTGTTAAATTGTTATTACTCGTTAAAAAGCAATTACCTGCAGAAGTCAATGCCGCCAAAGTTTGTCCGACAAAAGTATTCGGATCGGTAACCTGAGGATTCGGTCCGGCACCGTCGTAATAGGAAATACCGAATACCGTGTAAATACCCCCGCCGAGAGAGGTGAAATCGGCAGTTGCGGAAACTGCGGCAACTTCATCGTTCGTATTATCGACGGCAACATAAGTATAGGCATAGTCTCCGCCCGCAGGCGCAGCTTCGATGACCTGACCCGGACCGGAAATATTTACGTTGCCGTTAAAAGCACTGACACTACCGTAGCCGGTAGCGGAAAGAAAGTAAGTTGTGCATTCCGTTAAGTTCAGAGAAACGGAAGTAAAACCCGAAACCTGCCCCCCCGGATTTCCGTCAATGTCGGAAATATTGGAAGCCAACCAGTCAGGGCAAGGCGCATCGGCATCAAAGCTGTTTTCAAAGATATTAAGCACAATAAACCCGGTTATCACTTCCGAAAAACTATAAATACCGCTTTCGGTAACCGAGAACTCAAGCAGACCGTAGGGGCGCGTAAATCCTTGGTTCAAGCAATTACCCGAGCCGTCATCGACTACAACATCCATGTTCGGATCGGCATTTGTAACATTCAAATTTTTAGAAGAAACGGCAGTACCTATTAAACCGACTTCATCCAAATCGGCAGCGGCATTTCCGGCGTCGGTTGTGACATTTTCAGCGGGGCAGAGGAAGCTCGAAACGGGATTACAAGAAGATGTTATATTGAAATCGGCATCCGAAATATCAAAAAAGACAACACAGTCGTTGTCTGCGCTTTCTACTTTGATTCTCGCCGTCGCAGTATTGGGAATACCTGCGGGCAAAGTAACGGTTTCCGAACCGTCGTCGGAGGTATTTGCGGCTAATACAAACGGATAGTTGATACCGCCGTCGATAGAAAGAGAAATATTGACGTTGGTCGTCAGGCTGCTTGTCGTCCATGTCACGGTCGTATTACCGCCTGCTGCTAAATTTTCGCCGCCGTCAGGTGCATTTACCGTAAAAGCCCCGTCGGTATCATCGACGGTGACGGAGAGGGCTTCACAACTCATGCCGCCCCCGCTTGCATTGCAGTCACGAGCGGTGAGTCTAAAGTTTAAAGTTCGAGCTACCAAAGGCAAGGCTTCGAAAGTCGCCTGATAATTGCCGGCAACTACCTCCGAAATGCGCGGAAAGGTACGTGAAGGTGAGGAGGAGGGCGGGTAAGAACGAAACAGCGGTGCAATCGGACTGTTGGCGGCTACTGCTCCCAAAAAGCCCTGCGTCGGGGTGCCGGCACCGTCTTCGTCGTATTGTTCCCAGTTGTAAACGAGGTCGTCGCCGTCGGCATCCGTACCCGCGCCGTTGAGGGTGAAAGGCGTGTTTATCGGTATGGAAAAAGCACCGCCGCAGGTATTTGCAGTAACAACGGGCGGAGTATTGCCGTTGGCTACGCCGTCTTCACAGTTTTGGCTGTCGATATAATTGACGATGCGCTCCAAACTGTTGGCGTGAAAATAATTGTCTGCGGGACCTACGCCGGGGATATTATTGGCGTTATCGCAAATATTTGCGTAAGACATGATGGTCGTACCCGAGCCGATTTCGTAGGATGTAGCAGAGTTAATGTTGCTGATACAACTCGCACCGTCTCCGTTAAAGGTGTGCGGGGCATCGAATTGGTGACCGAGTTCGTGCGCCAAAAGGCGGTACCAGCCGTTGTTGTCATTGCTGAAACCGCCGCTCCAGCCGCGTGCTTTAAACGGCGGCGTACCGAAATCTTCACAAACGACACCCAGAGAGGCAACACCGCCCGTGCTCCAGCCGTCGTCGCCGGGGTCACCGGCATTTATGGCATCGTGCGTATGAAAGACGTGTCCGATGTCATAATCGGCAAGCACGAAATTAGCGGCGACAACGGTTCCCGCCTGTGTGGTGCGTCCGGCTCCGCCGGCGTTGTCGGGAATAAACGGGTCAGTTGTGGGGTCGAGAAAAACGACAGGCGTTAAGACATTAAAGCGAACAGCCAAATCCTTGTCGTAAATGACTTGCACGGCGTTGACCGAAGCCGTGATGACCGCCGAAGCTGAGGCAACCGTACCGCCGTTGGCTACCGCAAATTCACCCGTGGCGACGACTGCCATGTCGTAGGTACGGGTCACGGAACCGTTGGAGAGACCCGACAGGATTTTATTTTGCTGTGCAGTCGGTGTGTCCGGCAAATCGACCGGCTCGTTTAAATCGGAGTCGGCATCGGGATTACAGTGCGCCGGCGGCGGCAAGACCTCGCCGAAGCCCCCGGGCTGTGCCCCGAGATAGACGAAATGTGCCGTCGGGTCGAGCATATCGACCGGCTCGATACCGCGAAAGCCCTGCGGCGTACTGATAAAAGCCGAGATACCGAAATCGGAAACCGTCATGCGACCGTGTACGGCAGGGTTGTCTCGGCTTTGCAGCGCGTAGGTCATTAAACCCGGTTGCGCGGCTTCCAATTCCGGACTCAAAATCGAGGAGCGGATGACCGCAAAATTTTCGGGATTGCCGTTTTCATCCGGCAAGGTTAAAGTGAAGACGTTGCCGTCCGTAAAATCGGAAGGTGCATTTTTGAGGTGCTTTTTAATTTTTGTAAGGTTGAAATTGTGGGTTAAGCTTGTTTGTCCGTAAAGAAACGAGGTCGCAAACAAAAGCAAAAGGGTGAATAAACGGTGTACGGAAAAAATTTGCATGTTTATGTGGTTAAATGGTTACGAGTTTGATATGTAAATGAGAGTGCCGTTCTCCCGGCGGGAGTTTGGACACTGAGAGGCAATGGTCGGCGTCGGTACGACGACCCGGTAAATCGATAGCGGGAAGTACTATGTGTTTTCTCAAGAAAAATGTGCGTTTCGTATCAAGTCGAAATCGCGTGTAGAAAAGTAATGGAATACGGATAAAAAAATATCATCCGAGTAGAATGAGGCAATTTACAAATACTTAGTTAATTAGGAAATAATACAATTAAAAAAAATGAATATTAAAACTTTAAGTCTTTGCGCCGACACTTACCCGGGCAATAACCCGCCGGGCGGTGATTGTACAAGACGGATGTACTTTGTTCTTGATTTTAATTTGCAGGAAACCAAACTTTTTCATCCGAATAAAATAAAGTTTCGGCGTTTGGTTTGTTCACAGGAGACGGAGTTTTTTGTCAAAAAAAAATTGTATTCCTGTGTTGTAAATCTCTTTCGGGAATTTCTTACGATAAGCAATATTTCTTGTTTTGATAATCCGCTTATTTTTTGGCGGGTGAAACATCTGTCATTTTATTTTGACCGGTTATCAAATTGATAATCAGCATCTTATGATAAATTTTTGTAATTTGTAAAAAGGTCGATTTCTTCGAAGAAAACGTTATATATTTTTAATTTTAATACCGTTCCCTCATTTTTCATCCCCGTTCACCCCGATTGAATCCCCGTTCCCTAAAAGTGCTTTTTTTACGGCTGCGTCTTGCCTAATTTTATCAGCGAACGACACATTTCGCACATTTCTTACACACCTTACAAATGAAAATATTACCAAAAAAATCAGATGCTCCGCAGGAGGAGTTATTCGTCATACGAGATTTTCCGCAGTTACTCGCCATGGTTTTCGCTTTATTTTTTGCCGCTTTTGCTCTGGATGTCAGTACGGTCAGAAAACCTCTTACACAACCGATAAATCACGTTGCCGCCGCAGAAATGTCGCAGCCGGTGACCTCTTTGCCCAAAGCAACAGGGTCGAGCAAAACAAAATCTGCGCCGACGGAATTGTCAACTGCCGAAACCGCCCCCAAGCGAAAAGAGTCGGTAATCGGAAAAAAAGCGCGAAAAAAAATTGTTGCAAAAGAAACTGTTACCCCGGCAACCGTCGAAAAAATACCGGAGGTGACCCTGAAAAAGAAGCGTAAAAATGCGACCGAAACGGTGGTTCGTTTGCCGCAGCGAGTCTTCGTGCCGCGGTCGCAAGCCGAAAAAAGGCAAAAGCGACCGACGGCGCCGGAAAAATTATCCGTCCGTCCGCGTGCTTTTTTGACCGTGCCGGATGCAGTCGTTTTTGATTTTGCGGTGAAAGAAAATAAGTACCGACTGCCCGTCAGAGATCCCGAACCACTGACAAAAATGAAGGAAGAAACGCAGGCGGACTCGTCGGAAACCGTCGCGGAAAAGCAGGAAAGCATCGCGCAAATCAGTGCGGATTTTCGCTTTTCCGCCGACCTCGAAAAACGCCCGCGTCTCACGGCTTCCGCTGATTATAAATCCGTTTACGGCTCGACCGCAGCGGGCGTATTATTGCAAGTGAAAGAAGCAGAGATTGAAAATAAGAACAGCGGTATTTTCGTCGAGCGCAGCACGGACGGAAGAGATTTTTACAGCATCGGGATTCTTAATCCCGCAGGAACAAATTCGCTGACTTTCTTTGACGGCGAAGCCTCCGACGCCGACCGGCATTACTACCGCTTTCGGACGCAAAACGCAACGAACACCGAAATCACCTTCGGAGATATCATCTGTCGCCAAAGTCGGAATTTAACGCTGCAAAATTTTCGGCAAAGCCCGCAGGGCATTTTTACCGTCGATTTGCACGCCCGCTTTTCCGGCAATATCACTACTGAACTGTACAATGCCGCCGACAATCGTCTGATTAAAATGCACTCCAAGCGCCTTTCCGCCGGTGAAAATAAACTCGATATTGCTTTGGACACGGAAGCAAAACTGCTCAAACTGACCCTGAAAACGGGCGCGGAAAAGCTCGAACTGTTGCTCGAAAACGACGGCACCGACATTACCGAAATTACGCAATCAGAGCCGCAGGTACTGCCCGTCAGCAATAAGACGACCCTTTTTGTCAACACTTCGAAGCTGCACCGCGAGTTGTTGCCGTTGAGCATTTTTGACAGAAATAAAGAAGAAAAGTGGGAGATACCCGGTCTGCAAAACTGCCCCGGAATGTCGTTGACCGTCTTCAACGATTGGGGACTATCCGTTTTTCATACGGAAAATTTGACCGCAGAAAACGTATGGAACGGCTACAAAAACGGAGAGAAATTGCCCGCCGGCATGTACAGTTATGTACTCGGAGCACAAGGCGGCAGGGTAATGCTGATTTAGTTTTTATCTTGTTTAAAGCGTTTAGAAGTTTAGGCGTTTAAATGCCTGAAATTCTCAATTGCCCTTCAAATGTTGCATATACGCCCCGATGTATTTGGAGATATATTTACCGATGATGTCGAACTCCAAATTAACGGTACTGCCCGCCCGCAAATTTTTAAAATTCGTGTATGCGTAAGTGTAAGGTATGATTGCCACCTTGAAAGTATGCGTCGTTGGCTCGACTACTGTTAAGCTGACCCCGTTGACACAAACCGAGCCTTTATCGACCAAAAGATGTTCGGGATTGGGTTTGTACGCAAACGTAAAATACCAACTCCCGTCGCGCTCCGCAACCTCTGTACACGTGCCCGTCGTATCGACGTGACCCTGCACGATATGTCCGTCGAGGCGACCGTTATTGAGCATGGCACGCTCTAAATTTACCAAAGAATTTACCTGCCAAGTCCCCAAATCCGTCCGCTTCATCGTTTCCTCGATGGCCGTAACCGTATGGCTTTTCTCATCGCAGGCCGTGACGGTGAGGCACACGCCGTTGTGCGACACGCTTTGGTCGATTTTCAGTTCCTTCGACATATCCGACTCGATAGTGAAGTGAATGTTGCTGCCCTCACGCCGAATGGCGGAGACGGTGCCGAGTTGTTCTATGATGCCTGTAAACATAAAAATGGTTGACGGTTGTCGGTTGACGGTTGACGGGGCGCATTTGCTTGAGATTTCGGTAAAATACCGGATTTTCAGTTTCTCATTTTAAATTAACTACGTCGTCGTGCCTTGCCGAATAAACAAATAAACGAATCAACAAATAAATAATCTCTCAAAATAATCCGTGCAATTCTCCCTGCACCTGCTCGATAATGTTGCCTAAATCTTCAGGGCGACTGTAAAAATCCACCTCATCCGCATTGATAATCAACAGCGGGCCCGCCTTGTATCCGCTAATCCAATTTTCGTAGCGTTCGTTTAGCAATTTCAGATAATCCAAACTCATATTGCCTTCGTAGTCACGACCGCGCGACTGGATGTGCGAGACCAAAGTCGAAACACTGGCGCGCAGATAAATCAGCAAATCCGGCGGTTGCACCTGCGACTCCATTGTTTTGAAAAGGCTGTAATAATTTTCAAAATCGCGGGTACTCATCAGGCTCATCTCGTGCAGATTGGGTGCGAAAATGTGCGCATCTTCGTAAATCGTGCGGTCTTGAATGACGGTGACATCGCCGCGCTGAATCTCGACGAGCTGACGGTAGCGACTGTTGAGAAAGTAAATTTGCAAGTTAAAAGACCACCGCTTCATGTCGGTGTAAAAATCGCTGAGGTAGGGGTTGTCTTCCGTAGATTCGTAATGCACATCCCAGCCGAAGTGTTTGCCGAGTTGCGTGCAGAGGGTCGTTTTGCCCGCACCGATATTGCCGGCGATGGCGATGTGTTTCACGGGGGATTTGGCAGTTTTGCTCATTGAGTAAGTTTTTTTTGAATTGTTGGATCGTTGAATTGTTGAATCGTTGAAAAAACCTGTCCTGCACCTCGGTCGGGATGAGTGCGTCAAACGCACCGGTTGTGATTTTTTACGAGATTTTTCGGATACAACAAAACATTAAAAAGCTCCGGGTTTAGGTTTCAACGGTTATCGGAATTTCATTTCATTACAAGTCAAGACAAAATAAGAACCGGCGACAAAAGTAAGAAAACGTGCTGTATATACCGGCACTTCTTTTACATTTGCAGCGAATTTGTTTTGCGAATGTGCCAAAGATTGGCCAAGCATTCCGACTGATATTCGTAAAGTGTTACTCAGAATTTTATGTGATTACACAGCCGTTCCGGGTGCCTGTTCAACGATTCAACAACTCAACATTTCAACAAACAGTCTATGTCTTTCCTCATCAAAAACGCTAAAATTATCAATCGCGGAAAAATTACTTCCGGCGATATATATATCAAAAACGGACGCATCGAGCAAATCGGCGCCGGTATCGACCGACCCGCCGACCGCGAAATCAACGCCGAAGGAAAATACGCCATGCCCGGCATTATCGACGACCAAGTTCACTTCCGCGACCCGGGGCTGACCCACAAAGCCGACCTATACACCGAACCCCGCGCAGCCGTAGCGGGCGGCACGACCACCTACATGGAAATGCCGAACACCGTTCCCAACGCCCTGACCCAAGAACTTTTGGAAGATAAATATCGCACCGCCGCCAAAAAATCATTAGCGAATTACAGCTTTTTTATGGGCGCGGGCAATGATAATCTGGAAGAAGTACTGCGCACCGACGCCGAACAGGTCTGCGGCGTAAAAATTTTTATGGGCAGCAGCACCGGCAATATGTTGGTCGATAACCGCACGACTTTGGAGCGACTTTTCTCGAATGTGCCGTTGTTGATTGCCACACACTGCGAAGATGAAGACACCATTCGTAAAAATGCCGCAGCCTACCGCGCGGTGTACGGCGAGGAGGTGCCCGTCGAGTATCACCCGCGTATTCGCAACGAAGCGGGTTGTTTTATCAGCAGCAGCATGGCGGTCGATTTGGCAAAAAAACACAACACGCGGCTGCACATTTTGCACCTCAGTACGCGCGAAGAATTGGATTTATTTCGCAATGATATTCCGCTCTCGGAAAAGCGCATTACCTCGGAATTGTGTGTGCATCATTTGTATTTCAACAGTTTGGATTATCTGAACTACGGCACCCAAATCAAGTGTAACCCCGCTATCAAAGACGAAACCAACCGCGCTGCCCTGCTGCCCGCGCTGCTCGACAATCGCCTCGACATCATCGCTACCGACCACGCGCCGCATACTTGGGAGGAAAAACAAGGCACATATTTTAACGCCCCCTCGGGTGTACCTTTGGTGCAGCATTCGCTGAATGTGATGTTGGAATTTTACCAAAAAGGCGAGATAACTTTGGAGCGCATCATCGAAAAAATGTGTCACGCGCCCGCCGAGTGTTTTCGCATCAAAGACCGCGGCTATTTGGAAGAAGGCATGTTTGCGGACATTGCGCTGTTGGATTTGGAGGAAAAATGGACGGTCGCCAAAGACAATATCCATTACAAATGCAACTGGTCGCCGTTTGAAAAACACGAATTTACGGGAAAAGTCACGCACACATTCGTCAGCGGGCATTTGGCTTACGAGAACGGAAAATTCAATGAAGAAAAGCAAGGCGAACGTGCGACTTTTGCGGCGGAAAGGTAAATGCACCGGGCAAATAACGAACTTTTGCCCGCACCAAACATTATTAAGACGAGAGGCTAAAGAAGCCGAACATCAAAAAATTAAACATCTAAAGTAGTCGTACGAAAACAGAATTTTCAAAGGGAACTGAATGTTGAAAGATAAACATGTAAACCCCTAAACGACTAAACTTTTAAACATCTATTTATATGAAGTTTTTCATCGATACCGCTAACCTCGAACAGATACAGGAAGCCCAAGACCTCGGCATTTTGGACGGTGTAACCACCAACCCCTCCCTGATGGCAAAAGAAGGCATCTCGGGCACGAATAACGTGATGCAGCATTACAAAAAAATCTGTGAAATTACGCCCGGCGACGTCAGTGCCGAGGTAATCGCCACCGATTTTAAGGAAATGGTGAAAGAAGGGGAAGCACTCGCCGAAATTGCGGACAATATCGTCATCAAAATACCGATGATTAAAGACGGCATCAAGGCTTTGGCTTACTTCCGTGACAAAGGTATTCCGACCAACTGCACGCTCGTTTTCTCGGCGGGGCAGGCGATTTTGGCGGCAAAAGCGGGCGCGACTTACGTTTCTCCTTTCATCGGTCGCATCGACGACATCGGTTGGGAAGGGATGCAACTCATTCACGACATTGCGGAAATTTACGCGGTGCAGGGTTACGATACCGAAATTCTCGCCGCTTCCATTCGCAACGGAAAGCACATCGTCGATGCCGCGAAAAACGGCGCGGATGTGGTGACTTGTCCTCTGGATGCCATGCTTTCTCTGTTGAAGCACCCGCTGACGGACAACGGTTTGGCGAAGTTTTTGGCGGATCATGAAAAGGCGGCGAAGGCGGTGAAGTAAGTTGCCGGCGAGCAAAAAAAATTAAAAAGCGGTATCGATTGGGTTCGATGCCGCTTTTTTTGGTTTAGTAAACCGTGGTGGATAAAAAATCCCGAAACCTCGTAACGCGAGATTTCGGGATTAAATCATTTTGGAAAAGAGGTTTTACTAAGCTCGGTGTCCTGCTTTTTTTACAATTTTGTGCATAGTAATAGTATTCCCCTTTCTGACCTGCAAATGGTAAATACCGTCAGGAAATTCAGAAAGGTTAAAACTGAAATCGTGATTTCCGGCGGGTATTTCATTTTGAAAAAACTTTTTGACGCTGCGACCCAAACCGTCAAAAATCTCTAACTCGACTGTTTGTCTCTCTTCTGTACTCAACGTATAACGAAAACGCCCGGAACCGGGATTCGGAAAAACGCGCTCAGTATACGATCTACCGTCAATACTTCTAAACTCCGCAGAAGTCTCTGCTTGATTACCGTTGCCGGGTGTCCGGAAGGTTTCAGCACGCGGGTCGTATCGCTCGGCACAAAATTTGCCGATTTTCTGACGATTAGCGGGTCCGACCTCACGACAGGACGGCGTATTTTCAATTATAATCCTGCCGCCCTCAATGACATCTCCCTCCCTTATATCCGGCGAAATTTCCATTTGAGTTTCGTAAGGCGATTCTCCGTTTGGCGGATTGATGGTAACAGTGATTACTTCTGTGAAAGTTTCACTGATAATTCCGATATTGTCGGCGGTTACGGTTACATCGTCCGTTACGGTGATGCCGTTCCACGCGAACAGACCTTCCGCCTCTTCGACACTTCCTACTTCGATTGTTTCGGGAATGACTAATAATTCCGGTCTCGGTAAAATATCAAAATCCTCAGGTGCTTCTTCGACGCGGGTGTTGTAGGTAGCGATAAAAACTATTTCTTCGCCTTGATTGTCTCCTCTTTCAAGGGTCAGCATAATTCTTAAATCTATGTCTTCGCTGCAATTTCGCATTCCGGCATAGGTTCCGGGTAAAGCATCCGCATCACTCGAGACAGCACTTGGCGAATATTCGGACAAGCAGCCTAAATCCATAAACGGCGTTCTGAGTTCTATAATCTCTCCCGATTCGTCTGGTTCAACATCAGCATACATGCCCAAATTTCCGAAAGGTACATAATTAGCATAAGTTTCACAAGTTTTGAAAATCAAAGCACCTCGTGCTTTTACAGGCTGACCCGAAATTCCTGCAAGATTATTGATAGCATAAACCA
>JAHDCG010000175.1:0-4384 GCA_020629965.1 Saprospiraceae bacterium
CACGAGGTACAACCTCGCGCCAACTAAGTAAACTTCAGGAAACGAAAAATTAAATTTATAAATATTTGTCCGCACACGGACTTCTTGCATCTACCCTCTTTGTCGGAAAAACATATTCCGAAAATCTGTCACACTTTGAGAACTTCAACCGTATTACCAAACTTAATTTTTTGACTTACAATTTTTTGCGATAAGTTAAAGATTAGAAAACAGCCGATTACACATAAAGAACGTAATCTACACTACGAAACACGCACATATTAGCGGAAAAACGCATAGAAAAGACCGATAATTTATAAAATTTTATCATCTTAGACCATAACGCCCTTTCCCCGGCAATAACGTACCGTTCCGTCAATCATCGCCTACGCGTGCCCGAAATGCTGTTTTTTTTACCTTATCTTTACCTCATCAACGAAAGCACTGTGTCGCTTTTTCCCCGTCGCCGAAACACCGACGTCGAAAAAAGGCACAAATACGATGTCACTTTTTTTTCCGTGGCTCAAACACAAAACCGCTTTCGCAAGAATTTGTATTAAACAACATTTATGGGTCTCATGCATTCTTTTCACCATGAAGATAACTTGAGTCTTGTTACGCGTTTTGAGAAAATGATGTCTTCGGACGACAACAAAATTTTTACCGAAGACGAATGTAATCGTATTATCGACTTTTACGAAGCAGAGTTCAACGCCGAGGGGGCGTTGGAAGCAGCGGATTACGCCGTCCGGCAGTTCGGGTTTTCGCCCGAGTTTTACATCCGCAAAGCACAACTGCTCATTCACAACAAACGCGAACAGGAAGCATTTTTTATCTTAGACAGAGCAGAAGTTTTTGCTCCCGCCGAAGCCGACATTTATCTGTTGCGCTCCGAAGCCCTCAGCCGTCTCGACCTTTTCGACGATGCGCTGCGCCTTTTAGATGCTCATAAAGAAGCTGCGCACGGCTTGGAGTTGAGTAACATTTACTTTTACGAAGCCCTGTGCTACGACAAGGCGGGCGAGCAGGAAAGGATGTTTTATGCGCTGAAAACCGCGCTCGAAATTACGCCCGAAAACGACGAAGCCCTGCGTCACCTCTACCTCAACACGGAGCTGTCGCGCAAGTACCGCGAGACCATAGAAATCTGTGACAACGTCATCGACCGCCACCCCTACTCTTCGTTGGCGTGGTATCAAAAAGGCAGCGCCCACTACTGCCTTTGCGAGTACGACGAGGCCATCGACGCCTACGAATACGCTTTCAGCATCAACGACGGTTTTGAACTCGCCTTCCGCGACTGCGCGGAGGTGTGCATGGAGACCAAGCAATACCAAAAGGCGCTCAAATGCTATAAGGATGTGATGAACTACGTCACGCCGGACGAGGATTTGTTCATGAATATCGGTATCTGCTACAACGAAATGGGTCACTACGGCGTGGCGAAAACTTTCTTTGAAAAGGCTATCGAAGAAAACAGCGAAGCCGACGAGCCTTACTATCACCTCGGCACTTGCTACGCGAAGGAAAAACAATGGACACGCGCCGTTTACTGCTACATTCAAGCCATTCAAAAATACGAAGGGCGCGAGGAATATTTCGCGGGACTGGGTGAGGCTTACTACGCGATGGGTGACTTCGATAAGGCGGAAACTTTCTTCCGCGAGGCGGCGGATATTGCTCCGGAAGGAGCGGAATATTGGCTGCGGGCGGCGTCTTTTTTGCTCGAAGCGAAAAAACCGACGGATGCACTCGAACTCATCGAGCAGTCACAGGATTTTACTTTTTCACCGAATTTGGACTACTGCCGCGTGGCCTGTTATCTCGACCTCGGCAACCGCGATAAGGCTAAATACTACCTGAGCGAAGCCTTAATCGACCACTACGATGCGCACGACTCGCTGCTGTCACTCATGCCGCGCCTGACGGACGACCGCGAGATTATGGCGATGATTTCGGCTTTTCAACCGCTTTGACGGTGGACGGTTTTACGGTGGACGGTTGACGGGCGGTTTTTGCTTTGATATTGGTGAAAGTCATGACGGAAGTCTAATGTCTAATATCTAAAGTCTAACATCTCACAAAGAACATACAAGATTTTTGATTAAATACCGACAATGCGAGTCAAGGGGTAAATACTGTTGATAATCAATGAGTTACGATTATTTTCAGAATTTAAAAACAGCTAATTTTATTTGTAAAACGCAATATATTCTGATATAGAGCAATTGATTGAACTTACAGCGTTAAAATGAAAAAATTAAAATTCATAATCAATTGATAATCAGTCAATTTTTTACTTTTCAACCCTTGACTCGCATTGACTGTAAACTAATTAAGCCGTAGCCATCGCATTTTTATTGCGCTTACGCTCGTGCTCTTTCAGGTATACCTTACGCAGACGGATAGACTCCGGTGTCACTTCGACGTACTCATCGCCTTGGATGTACTCCAACGCTTCTTCCAAAGTAAAGACAATCGGCGGTACCAATTTTACCTTCGCATCCGCGCCCGAAGAGCGCATGTTGCTGAGTTTTTTGGTCTTTGTTAAGTTCACCGTCAAATCGTTCGGGCGGCTGTTTTCGCCGACTACCTGACCTTCGTAAATTTCTTCGTTCGGATGCACGAAAAAGTTGCCGCGCTCCTGCAAATTGTTGATAGAGAAAGGAATGGATTTTCCGGTCTCCATCGAAATCAAAGAACCGTTTTGACGACCGTCGATGGCACCTTTGTAGGGCTGAAATTCTTTGAAACGGTGCGACATAATCGCCTCGCCCTGCGTTGCCGTCAACATATAAGAACGCAGACCGATAATGCCGCGTGACGGAATTTCAAACTCACAAACCATGCGGTCGCCCTTCGGCAGCATGCTCAACATAATGCCCTTGCGCTTCGTCACCATCTCAATGGCTTTACCGCTCACGCTTTCGGGCAGGTCGATGGTCAACTCCTCGACCGGCTCGTGTTTTTTACCGTCGATTTCTTTGATGATAACCTGCGGCTGTCCGATTTGTAACTCATAACCTTCACGGCGCATGGTCTCAATCAAAACGGAAAGGTGCAGTACTCCGCGACCGAAAACGCGGAAAGAATCTGCCGAGTCGGTCGGCTCTACGCGCAGTGCGAGGTTTTTTTCCAACTCTTTTTCCAAACGCTCTTTGATGTGACGCGAGGTCACGAATTTGCCTTCCTGACCGAAAAACGGCGAGTCATTGATGGTAAACAACATACTCATGGTCGGCTCGTCGATGGCGATGGTCGGCAATGCTTCGGGTGCTTCGGCGTCGCAGATGGTGTCACCGATTTCAAAACCCTCGATACCCGTCACGGCGCACAAATCACCGGTTTGTATTTCCGCAACTTTCTTTTTCTCCATGCCGGCGAAAACGAAAAGTTCTTTCACACGACTTTTCACCTCCGTACCGTCACGCTTCACCAAAACGACGGGCTGATTTTCTTTCAACTTACCGCGCTGCAAACGACCGATGGCGATACGACCGATAAACTTGGAGAAATCCAAAGAAGTCACCAACATCTGCGTGTTACCTTCCTCTACGTCCGGCGCGGGAATGTGCTCGATAATCGCGTCCAAAAGCGGCTCTACGTTATCGGTTTGTTTTTTGTAATCATCGCTCATCCAACCGAACTTCGCCGAGCCGTAAATCGTCGGAAAATCCAACTGCTCTTCGGTCGCTTCGAGGTCGATCATCAAGTCGAATACCTTGTCCAAAACTTCGTCCGGCGTACAGTTTTCTTTATCGACTTTATTGATAACCAAAATCGGCTTCAGTCCCAACTCCAATGCTTTCGACAGCACGAAGCGTGTCTGTGGCATCGGACCTTCAAAGGCATCGACCAAAACCAACACCCCGTCCGCCATATTCAGCACCCGCTCGACTTCACCGCCGAAGTCACTGTGACCGGGCGTGTCGATGATGTTAATTTTGTGTCCTTTATAATTCATCGAAGCGTTTTTCGCCAGAATCGTAATTCCGCGTTCGCGCTCCAAGTCGTTATTGTCCATGATGAGTTCGCCCGGCTTATCCCGTTCGCCGTACACATCTCCGGCGAGGAGCATTTTATCGACGAGGGTAGTTTTACCGTGGTCAACGTGCGCAATGATGGCGATATTTCTGATTAATTCTTGCATACTGTCTGAATGATTTTCCGCTGTCAAACACGTACAAAAAATGTGTCGTCAACGGGCTGAAATCGAGCAAATACGTCGATTTTTCAAATTGGCTGCAAAGGTAAGGGATATTTGCGGTTAATGCTGTAAACAAATGTTATTTCTTTTGTAAAGTTTAATTTTGGTTTATTCGGAAGAATTGTAAGAAACGGGAGGGGTGACAGAAATAAATTTCTGTTTTGTACGATTTACGATGTACGATGTACGAATTACGAT